>JAMCRH010000001.1:0-1265 GCA_023380515.1 Gammaproteobacteria bacterium
CTTAGTCATTGATGAAGCCTTCATACAAGCTGAACTCGATCGCCGTAAACCGGGCGCGAGTCGTTACACCACGCCGCGCCGTGAAGCTGACCAAGTTAAGATACTTTCAGGTGTCTTTGAAGGCAAAACCACGGGTACACCGATTGGTTTGGTGATTGAGAATACGGACCAGCGCAGCAAGGATTATTCCGACATTAAAGATCTCTTCCGCCCGGGTCACGCTGATTTTACCTATGCGCATAAATATGGCTTTCGCGATTATCGTGGTGGTGGGCGCTCATCAGCACGAGAAACAGCAATGCGTGTTGCGGCCGGTGCGATAGCCAAACAATACTTAGCCCAGATGGGCATTCAGATTCGTGCAGCGATGACCCAAATGGGGCATGTGCATGCTCAGCAACTGAACTGGGATGCCGTGCGCGACAATGAATTCTTTTTTCCCGATCCGGACGGCGTTGCAGCGCTCGACGCGTTAATTCGCGCTTTAAAGAAAGAAGGTGACTCCATCGGCGCGCGGATTCGCGTGGAAGCGGTTGGTGTTCCTGCGGGACTCGGTGAACCCGTGTTCGATCGCCTTGATGCGGATTTAGCAAAAGCGCTGATGTCGATCAATGCGGTCAAAGCCGTCAGTATTGGCGATGGCTTCGCTGTGGTTGAACAACGCGGCTCCGAACATCGCGATGAAATGACGCCAACCGGTTTTTCTTCCAATCATGCCGGCGGTGTTTTGGGCGGTATTAGCAGTGGACAAACCGTGATTGCTGAAATTGCGTTGAAACCGACCTCAAGCATTAAAAAACCGGGGCAAACGATTGACGTGCATGGTCAATCACAAACCATTAGTACGCATGGCCGCCATGATCCTTGTGTCGGCATTCGCGCGGTACCCATAGCGGAAGCGATGATGGCCTTGACCCTGATTGATCACGTGTTACGTCAACGCGCTCAAAACGGTGGAGTTCAACATCAGTTTCCAACCATAACCTAAGTACCTGAGTTACCGCTATGACCCTGTCTACTGCTAACTTTAAACGCCAATGTCGGCGTTTAAGTTGGTCTTATTTCGGCTATTTTGCAGTTCTTGCTTTAATGGTTCCTTACTTGGGCGTCTATCTTGATGCTCTTGGCTTCGATTCACGTCAAATTGGTGAGCTCATAGCCATTTCTACCCTCTGTCGGATTATCGGCCCGCCGGTTTGGGCCAGTGTCGGTGACCGCATGGGTAAGCTACTGCCGCTCATTCGCTTTGGTGTATTCGCGTCGCT
>JAMCRH010000001.1:1275-2737 GCA_023380515.1 Gammaproteobacteria bacterium
GACACAACTGGAAAGTTATTTTAGTGTCGCCTTGCTGCTTGGTTTAATCAGCTTCTTTTGGTCGGCCATTCTGCCGCAGCTGGAAGTGGTGACGCTCAGTTCGCTCGGTGCGCAACAGCATTTATACAGTCGAATTCGAATGGGTGGCTCTATTGGTTTTATTGTTGTTGCCTTGATCACCGCAGAGATTCTTGCTTGGGGCGGCAAACAAAGTTTTCCTATTGTTGCGGCGATCCTTTTACTGCCGCTTTTGTTTGCGGTTCACTTGTTGCAGGAGCCGAGAAATACCAGCACTACGAGTGAAGTGATTGATAACGAAAAATTTTGGCGACGGATTCGACGGCGTCCATTCGTTATGTTTATGCTCTCCACCCTCATGTTGCAAATTAGCTTTGCGCCATTTTATGCATTTTTTGCCCTCTATTTAACCCAACTTGGTTATGCGCCCATGGCTGTGGGTGGACTTATCGCGCTCGGCGTTGCTGCCGAAGTGCTGATGTTCTTAGTTGCCGGGCGCACTGTTGTCCGTTATCCGGTGCGGTATCTGTTGATGTTTTGCCTAGCCATTACGGCAATTCGCTGGGCTTTGCTCTCACAGTTTGCCGGCTCGTTTATCTGGTTGGTGATTATTCAATTGATTCATGCCTTTAGTTTCGCCCTGCATCACAGCGCTGCAATGCGCTTTGTTCACCGTTACTTTCCCGCCGATCAACATAGTCGTGGCCAAGCCATTTATGTCAGCATTTGTTTTGGTGGTGGTGGCGCAATTGGTGCTTGGTTGGCAGGTTTAACTTGGCAACAAGGTGCTGGTGCAGAACAGACCTTTCTGCTCGCTGCTGCGGCGACTTTAATCGGCTTCTTTGCCGCAGCTTGGATGTCCGAACAGGTGAACGACAGAAGTCTGGATCGGTGCGGTCAATAGGGTAGTAGTTGCGCCCTGAATTGGCGATAATCGAGGAACAATGAATAAGAAAATGAAGGGTTGATCATGAAAGCAATCTTATCTGCCTGTTATCAGCGCGTGTTGCCGATGATACTGGTGTTAATGGTACTGCCCTTGGCAGCGCCTAATCTTGGCTCGGTACAGGCGCAGCAGCGACCATTGGAACTGACCGATATTATGCAGTTTCGTGAAATTCAGCAGCGGGTGCAGACCGACGACTTGCGTGTCATCGCATTTTCAGCGAACCCAGACTTTGGTGATCGCGAAGGTCAGGTGGTGCGCAGTAGCGACGGTACGGTCTGGACAGTAGAACGCGGCATGCGTCCGCAAATCACTGCGCAGGGCGATTACGTTGTTTTCTTACAAGAGCCTGCACTGCTCGATCGTGAGCGGGCGAGCACTCGCGACGAACGGCGAGCCTTAGTGCAGAACGCCGTTTTGGTGAATACTGCAACCGGTGAGCAAACTGTGAGAGCAAAGCCCAGCGAATTGCCGTAATGGCTAGGCAAAACATCAACA
>JAMCRH010000002.1 GCA_023380515.1 Gammaproteobacteria bacterium
CCGCATTGTAGCCCGTAGCTGGAATGGCATTCGGGACCGTAGCTGGAATGCGATTAGGGACCGTAGCTGGAATGCAATTAGGGACCAGGGCCGCAATGCGCAATATATGCAAAAATTGTGGAGGGGGGCGGTGGTTTTCGCGTATATAAGGGTATGGGAATTCATTTGGTTGGAAATCTGTGCTCTACGTAATCAAGGACAAGCCGCAAAAACAAAGTCGAGATAAGTTTCTCGAACTCTTAATTCAAGAGCACGACTCGGCGCTTCGGCGTTTTATTCGAGTGCGGATTAGCGTACCATCAGATTGTGACGATATTGTTCAGGATTTATATTCCCGCCTTGCGCAGATAGAGGATTTAGAAGCGCAGGTTGCTGAAAGGCTTGATACGGTTCGAAATTATCTGTTTCAAATCGCAGTTAATTTAATTCGCGATCGATATCGAAAGTCTGTCGTAAGAAAAGAAGCAGACCATGTTTCTGGTGAAGCTATGAATATTGTGACAACGCTGACATCGCCCGAGCGTCAGCTAGAAGGCAAGCGGCGATTGCAGCAAATTCAGGAAGCTCTGAGTAAAATTAAACCGGAATACCAACAAGCGTTTTTACTAAGTCGGATGGACAACATGAGTTACAGGGAAATTAGTGACACGATGGGAATTTCGGTTAGTACTGTTGAGAAATATATTTCAGCAGCATTATTAGCAGTGCGTGCGAAGGTGATGGGCTAATGAATAAACAATTAACCATTCAAGAGCAGGCTGCTTATTATGTCACGCGAATTCATTCCGGCGAATTATCGGCGCAAGAAGAGCGCGAGATTCTCGCTTGGCGTAAATTAAGCCCACAGCATGAAACCGAATTTCAAACTATGCTGAATCTTTGGGACTTAAGTAATAACCTCTATCAGCCAGTTAAATCTAAATATGCGCGCAAGCGGCGGTATGCGTTTTTGGGGCTTTCAACTGCGGCCAGTGTCGCACTTACCGCAATGCTAATTTACGTTCTAAATCCGTTAGTTAGCGTGAATGGCGAGGCGGAAACGTCGCCGCTAGTTTCTGTTGAAGAATATAGTGATAGTTATCAAGAGGTTATCGTGCCAGATGTGGCGGCGCCTAAGATTGAACGCCGCTATGTTATGACCGGATCTGGTGAAGTTGATACGGTTGGTTTGTCTGATGGCTCCTCAGTAACGTTAAACACGCAAACGGTTTTGCAGGTTGCCTTTAACGAACAAGAACGCAATGTGATTTTACTCGAAGGCGAGGCGTTTTTCGACGTGACTTCAGACCCGTCACGGCCTTTTATTATTGATACTGGTTCGCAGAAGATTCGTGTCATTGGTACGAAGTTTAATGTGCGCAAGTCGAACGGTGATGTGCGCGTTGCGGTTGTTGAAGGGACGGTTTCCGTTTCGCGGAGTCAGCGTAGTGACGACGATGCGCAAACGGAGGTCAGTGAGCCAAGTGACTATGTCTTGAACGCAGGCAGTGTCGGGTCGTTTTCGAACACGGCAGAAGTTGTTGTCCCATCGAGTTTTGAGCAAGTGACCGACGCACAAAGTTGGCGCCAGGGCGTATTCCGTTTTGATGAAGAGCGCTTAGAAGTTGTTGTAAAAGAATTTAACCGCTATCGCACGCGGAAATTGCGGATTGTTGACGCTGAAGCTGCCGAATTGCGCATTAGTGGTGTGTTTCACTTTGGGCAAGGTGAAGGCCTTGTTGACGCATTGCGCGCGACCCTTCCGATCGAAATCGAAGAGACAAATAACGAACTTTTAGTTCGAGTCAGATAACACCATTTGAAACCTTAGATTTTTTATATAGTTAGCATTCCGGCTACGGTCCCTAACCGCATTCCAGCTACGGTCCCTAATGCCATTCCGGCTACGGGCTGTAAATATTTGTGGAGGGGTTTGGTGGGGAGGGCGTATACATAAGTGATAATTCAAAAAATATAAGGTAACAACAATGTCTCATCACAGTTTTAAACTCGGGTATGTCGCCCGTTGTACGTTACTGGCGTTGGGAGCGTCGGCGGTGCTGCCAGCGGCTGCCCAAGCCCAAGCCCAAGCCCAAGCCCAACCTCAAGCCCAACCTCAAGCCCAACCTCAAGCCCAAGCTCAAGCCCAGGAAACGCCACAGCAACTTAACATTCCAGCACAAAACGCGGCCAGTGCATTATTGCAGCTGGCGGAAGACGCAAATGTGCAAATCGTCTTCTCCCCGGAAGCACTGCGGTCAGTCAATGCACCTGCAATTGCAGGGCAACTGACCGTTAGTGAAGCTATCCGCCGCATACTGACTAACTCAGAACTCGAGTTCGTCAAACAAAACGACAGCCTCTACGTCATCCGCGAAAACGGCAACGGCAACTCAACCGCCGCTAACGCCGCCAACACCACCGAACAAGCCACCGACCGCGTCGAACGCATACAAGTGGTTGGCTCCAACATCCGTGGTGCGCGCTCGGCTGGATCATTGCCGGTCACGTCGTTGAACGAAGAAGACATCATGAACACCAACGCCATGAGCGGTGACGAGCTACTGCGCGCCATCCCACAAATCGGCGACGTAGCATTTAACAACGAACGTGTGATTGGTGGCGTGAACGACGCGCGCGGTGACGTTAGCTCCATCAACCTGCGCGGTATCGGCACAGGGTACACACTTACCACCTTGAACGGTCGTCGGCTGGTGCTCCACCCAGGCACGCAAACTGAAAACTTCGTGCCAGTTGCAACGGTGAATTCCAACACCTTGCCAGTGCGTGGCTTGGCCCGCCTTGAAGTGTTGCGCGACGGCGCGGCCGCTATTTACGGCTCAGACGCGATTGCTGGTGTGGTCAACTACGTGCTGAAAGACGACGTCGACACCACTGAAATCTCAGTCAGCCACGGTGGTACCGACGGTACAAATTTTGCACAAACCACCATTAACGCCTTGACTGGCTTGCGCTTCAACGAAGGTCGCACCTATTTAAGTTTGTCGGGTGCGTATTACAACCGCGACGGCATGATGGCTAGCGAGCGCAGCTACTCAGCGAGCCTCGATACCCGCTTTCACCCTGGTGTTCCAGAACGATTTCAAGGCGCTGGCGCACTCGACGAACTTAAATAGGTG
>JAMCRH010000003.1 GCA_023380515.1 Gammaproteobacteria bacterium
CTGTATGGGTTGACCGTTTCATGTCAGCACCTATGTTCTATCCGTGCAACTACGGCTACGTCAACGACACGTTGTCTTTAGACGGTGACCCAGTTGACGTATTGGTCCCAACGCCGTATCCATTGCAGCCGGGTTCAGTGATTCGTTGCCGCCCTGTCGGGGTATTAAAAATGAGCGACGAGTCTGGCGAAGACGCCAAAGTTGTTGCGGTGCCAATTAGCAAGCTCACCAAAGAATATGACCACATTCAGGACGTGAATGACCTACCTGAGTTGTTGCGTGCGCAAATCACGCACTTCTTCGAGCGTTACAAAGAACTCGAAAAAGGCAAATGGGTGAAGGTTGAAGGTTGGGACGACGCGGCGGCTGCGAAGGCTGAGATCGAAACCTCATACGCTCGCGCCCAAGAAAGCAAATAAGCGCCTATGGCTGAACTTTGCATTGCTGGCCAGCAGATTGAATTCTGCTGGCCATCTCAATCCCAGCCAACGCTCCGAATACCCGAGCTGACCATTCGAGCGGGCGAGCGCATTCTTTTGCGTGGTCCAAGCGGCTCCGGTAAATCAACCCTTTTATCTTTGCTTGCCGGTGTTAACCAACCCACTTCGGGCAGCTTAACCATTCTCGGCACTGAGCTTCACCGCTTAAATCAACGGCGACGCGATAAATTTCGTGCCGACCACATTGGTTACATTTTCCAGCAATTTAATTTGTTGCCGTATTTAAGTGTTTACCGTAACGTATTGTTGGCCTGTGACTTTTCTAATGCTCGTAAGCGAAAGATAGCAGCGGAAAACCTCTCACCTGAAGCCGAATGTGAGCGTTTGCTCACTCATTTGAATATTCCCAAAGAACTCTGGCAGCACCAAGCTGCAACCTTAAGTGTTGGGCAACAGCAACGCGTTGCCGTCGCTCGAGCGTTAATTGGTAAGCCTGAGTTGATTATTGCCGACGAGCCGACCTCGGCACTTGATACCGATGCGCGCGACAACTTCCTTGCGTTGCTGCAGGATGAATGTCAGAGCGCCAATATTACCCTAGTTTTTGTGACGCACGACGCCACGCTCAGCCATCACTTTGATCGCACCATTGAGCTGACTGAGATTAATCAAACAGGAGAGTCTGCATGAAGCTATTTCGATTAGCATTAGCAAGCCTCCTAAGTCGCAAAACCAACGCATTGCTGACCATTTTTGCAATTGCCATCAGCGTCATGCTGCTGTTAGGAGTCGAGCGCGTTAGCCAGCAAACCCGTGCAGGCTTTGCCAATACGATCTCAGGTACAGACCTAATTGTCGGCGCCCGCAGTGGCTCGGTTAATCTATTGCTTTACTCGGTGTTTCATATCGGCAACCCAACCGCAAATGTCAGTTGGCAAACCTATGAACGTTTTGCCAATCACCCACAAGTTGCATGGTCGGTACCCATTGCCTTAGGTGACAGTGTCAGAGGCTTCCCCGTGATTGCCACTGAGCCCGCTTACTTTGAGCATTTTCGTTTTGCACAACAACAATCCCTCACCTTTGTCGATGGCCAACCCTTTGCCCGCGAGCAGGCGGTTGTCGGTGCTCAAGTGGCCCAGCAACTTGGCTTGCAAGTCGGTTCTGAACTCGTCGTCGCGCACGGCACCGGCAGCGTTAGTTTCCACGAGCACGATGACCATCCATTGATTATTTCTGGTGTCTTAGCTCGAACGGGTACGCCAGTTGATCAAGCAATTTTTATTAGCTTACGTGACCTCGACATTATGCATGGTGGTGATCACGACCATGAACACCAACATGAGAGTCATGCGGGCAATGATGAAACTGATCATGAACATGAGCATGGTCACTCACACGAAAGCCATGATCACGATCATGAGCACGAGCACGAGCATGGACACTCTCACGAAAGCCATGATCATGAGCACGATCATGAGCATGCGAGTCACGACCATGAACACGCAGTGCAACCGCCAATTCCGAGCATTAGTGCATTCTTAGTTGGTTTGCAAAGCCGTCCTCGCGCTATCTTTATGCAACGGGAAATCAACACCTATCGTGACGAGCCTCTCACTGCAATTATGCCGGGTGCAACGTTACAGGAACTGTGGCGCACACTGAGCGGCTTTGAAACGGCACTCTCGATCGTCTCGGCATTCGTGTTATTAACTGGCCTTATCGGTATGTTAGCGACGCTGCTTGCTAGCTTGCGTGAACGTCGCCGTGAAATGGCGGTCTTAAGAGCTATCGGCGCAGGCCCCAAAACGATTTTCACCTTACTAGTGAGTGAAGCTGTCGTATTAACCGCGGTTGGTATCGCAGTCGGCGTAGCTTTGCTTTATGGTATGGTTGCGGTGCTCGCGCCGTGGATTCAAAGTAGTTTCGGAGTTGTCGTTAGCTTAGGCGCAATTTCCACAGAAGAATGGCAACGTATGGGTATTGTTCTCATTGCTAGCTTCTTCATCAGTTGTATTCCGGCCTGGCGAGCTTATCGCAACTCACTCGCCGACGGCTTATCAATGAGGTTCTAACATGAAGTTTTGGTTAACCCTAGCAACACTCGCTTTCCTTGCTTGTGTCCCGCAAGCTCAAGCCGACGTGCGGACATTAAACTGGAACGAACTCAAGCCATCGGATTGGAAAGCGCCACCCGTTCGTGATCCGATGTTTTATGAGCAGAATCCTGAAGCACAGATTCAACAGAGCTTAGACGCTCCGGTTGTACCAGAACTCGATGGTTTACGAATCAAGTTGCCTGGCTACGTTGTGCAACTTGAAGGTGATGATCGTCGCGTGACCGAATTTTTGTTGGTGCCTTATTTTGGAGCATGTATTCACGTGCCACCACCGCCACCGAATCAAATTGTTCACGTCACCTTTCCTGAGGGCGTGCCATACCCAGTCACCTACGACGCGGTCTGGGTTACCGGTACGATTAAAGTGGAACATAAAGATTCTGACCTAGCGCTGGTAGGCTACCAACTCGAAGCAACAGCTGTGGAGCCTTATTTCTAAGTGCTCTTGTTTCTAAGTGCTCTGATATCGCTAGTTGCAGCTAACAAAAATGCCGGTACTGTGTTGAACACAGACCGGCATTCTTTTTGATAGCGCTGATTAATCGTAGGCTATTGAGCTTAGGTTAAACTTAGAAACGCACAGTCAAGTTAACGAACGGACCTTTAAAGCTATAGTCGGTCGCAAAACTACTGTTTTTGTTTAACTGCATTTGCATGTCACGATAACCAACTCCAATATGACCGTCGAGTACAGTTTCTAAAAAACGGTAACGAATGGCGGCTTCAATGTCATACACGTCATTATCGCTACCTACAGAGAACTGCCCCTGACCAACAATCGAAAAACCAGTTAGCGGTAGTCCGGCTGACGCCCGCAGATATGCCATGCCAATGTCTTCTGAAATACTTTGGCTCACCGCCGCAGTATCATTACCTAGCTCATTAATCGAGCCACGTAAACGCATCAAGCTTGCACCGAACTGAACCGTAACTAAATCATTGTTAAGCGGCGCGTAGTACAGAGTAAATGTTTCGTGACCGAGGTCAGAACGAGCAGCTAATTGCCCTTCACGAGCGGCATCAAATTCCAATGATTGACTCGAAACTTTTGCATTTGGAATTAACGGTAAAAAATGTTCAAGCGCTAAGCTCAGACGCATTTGACCGTCGCTATCCCAGTCGTTACCAACCGTGGTGAAATCGCCAATACGGTGCTCACCATTGGCACTTGCAAACCAGTATTGCGCTTCTGCTTCAATACTTAGTAAATCCGCATTTGCTGGAGCAACCAAAGCAAAAGACGACATCGCCAACCCGACGACAACATGCTTCTTCATAACAAAATCCTTGAGCAGTTACTTCAATGTCCACCATGCCCACGATGCGAATCGCTGACAAGAGCTTTTACGGGAACTTTAAGTTCAATAACGTCCCCATCGCTAAAGATTAACACTAAATCGTGGACATCTCCTACTTTCAAAGGACTACTCAAAGACATCAACATGAGGTGGTAGCCGCCTGGTTGCAAGGTGACTTCACTACTGGCAGGGATAATTAAGGCATCCATAGCCTCCATGCGCATTTGCTCACCTTCTCGAACGTGACGGTGAATCTCGACGTCTTCGGCGATCCCTATGCTTGCACCAATCAGCA
>JAMCRH010000004.1 GCA_023380515.1 Gammaproteobacteria bacterium
CGTGTCGGGCATCATGATGCTGTCGATTCCGTTAACCATTATCGGGATTATGCCGGGCTTCTGGTTCTTGAATATGTTTGCCGCTGATATTAATGGCTATCCAAACCCGTCATTATTCACAGCGACGGCCATGATCGGGATGATTGCGCTAGCGGGTATCGTGGTTCGAAATGCTCTGATACTAATCGAATTTATTCAACAGCGACTGCGTACGCCCTGTACCCTTGAAGAAGCACTCTATGATGCCGGGGCTGCGCGTACGCGCCCAATCTTATTGACCGCGGGTACGACGATGTTGGCAAATATTGTCATAACTCTGGATCCTATTTTTAATGGGCTCGCATGGGCAATTATTTTTGGAATTACCGCGTCAACCGTGTTCACGCTATTGGTTGTGCCGGTGGTATATCATTTGATGTATAAAGATGCGGAGGGCTATGGTTTACCGAACCACTCACCGCAAGAGAAGGAGAGTTTGTCATGAGTCGCTCGCGTATTCTGATTATGGTTGCTGCGTTTCTGGGCCTTGCTTTGATTTTTGTTTGGCTCGCCGGTGGCTTTGTCAGCAAACTCCCGACCGAGACTGTGTCGAGTCGCACAGAGTCTAGCGCTTCGGATAGCGGCGAAGTTGTCGCCGCTCGGGTTCCACAATTTCGCCATTTTAGTGGCAGCTTGCAAGCGCGCCAACAGTCTTCAATTTCCGCTCGTATTACTGCTCGTGTCGCTGAAGTGCTAGTGGATGCAGGTGATGTGGTTCATGCGGGCGATATTCTATTACGCTTGGAAAGCGACGACTTAAGCGCGCGCGTACGTCAACAAGAGCAGTCTCTCGCGGCCGCGCAAGCACGCGTTAATGAAGCTCGGTTGAACTTTCAACGAACCGAAAGCGTTGTCCAACAGGGCGTTCTTCCTGAAGCTCGTTTAGACGAAGCGCGTGCGGCCCGAGATAGCGCTGAAGCCGAACTGAATCGGGCGCGCGAAGCACTCTCAGAAGCGCGGACGAGTGAAGGGTTCAGCGTCATTGTTGCGCCGTTTGACGGTGTGATTAGTCGCCGCGCGGTATTTACTGGTGACACGGCAACGCCGGGGATGTTACTGGTGAGTCTTTACCAACCAGAAAGCCTACGTTTAGAAGCGGCTGTCAGTGAGTCGGTGCTCGCCAATGTTCGAATTGGTGATGAGCTCATGATGGAACTTGATGCGTTTTCTGACCGCTTCACTGCCCGTGTGGTTGAAATTGAACCGGCGGCGGATGTGGCCTCGCGCAGCTTTGTTGTCCGTTTGGCGCCAGCGAGCACGAATGCAATGTATCCCGGCATGTATGGCAAAGTTGCGGTACCGGACGGTGAGCGAGATATTCTCTTAGTGCCGGCAGCTGCGATACAACGAGTGGGCCAGCTCAACTATGTGCAGGTGGTGACCGCTCAGAGCTCAGAGCGGCGTTTAGTGCGCCTCGGTGAAGCGCAGCAGTGGCAAGGACACGACTACGTTGAAGTGGTGAGCGGTGTCCGTGCCGGTGAGCGCGTTTCGTTGCGTGATTAGATGAGAGGAGTGACCCGCCAAGGATTGTGACGCTAGGATAGGTCGACTTCTTTAGCTAGATTCACTTTCTCATTCAGCTGTGGTTTTTGTAAGTATTGCGGCACAAAACGGAAGTAAACACCGGTGCCGCCTTGCTCACGGCGCTTGATTTCAGCGTCACCACCGAGGTGGCGTCCGCGCTCCTTGATAATCACAAGACCATAGTGATTGAGTTTTTCCGGGTCGTTGGGTATCCCGACACCGTTATCCTCGACGGCGAGCTCAATCTTCTCCTCGGAGCTCGCCATGTGCTCGATGCGAATGACCACATGACTACCTTCACTGTGGTGCATCGCATTTTGCACCGCTTCCCGAACCATTTGGAGTAAATGAATTTCTTCATGAGGCTCGAGGGGCACGTCGGTAATTCGATAGTCGAGCTGAATCTCCATTTCGGTTTGGTTCTGAAGTTGTTTCACGGTCGTCTCAAGGGCGTTTAAGAGTCCTCCACCGTCGACTTTTAACCGGAATGTCGTGAGTAGCTCGCGCAGCTGTCGGTAGGCCGAGTCTAACCCTTCTCTTAACTCTTGCGAGACATCACGAATAATTTCTTCATTTTTGATCTCAATTGCCTTATTGAGGCGCGTCACTTGGATTTTTAAATAGGATAATGCTTGGGCTAGTGAATCGTGAAGCTCGCGTGCAATCACGGTTCGCTCGTTGACCATGGCTAAACGACGGACTTGGTCTTCCTCAGCTTTCAAGCTCAGAGCAAGAGCCAACTGATCGGAGACCGATTTCAACAATTGTTGTTGCCAGTCGTGCAAGACCTGGTTTTCTTTGCAACGTGCGACCATAACGCCAAAGCGCTTTTGCTCGCGGCTAAGTGGGTAATAATACTGACGTACACCATCTTCAACAGTGATGCAGTCATCCTTCCGAATACATTCAGCACAGTTGACTGCATGGCACGGGTCGCGCTCTGGCCCTGCAGCTTGGAACTGCAAGTAGGGTGCTTTTCCTTCGTTTGTGAGTAAGCAAAGCTCGAGATCGTCGAGGTCAAGCACATCACAAAGCTTGCGCGTCGTGTCGCGAAAGTCGTTGTAGTTGAGTGCGTGCTCATTAATCCGCTTTGAGATGTCGTAGAGCAGTTGCAAGGTAATATGACTGCGCTGCAACTGATGAGTTTGCTCATCCACGCGGGTTTCTAAGCGGCCATACATAAAGCCAATCGTGTCGCCCATTTTATTAATGGTTTCCGCCAACACGCCAAGTTCATCTCGGTTGTTTTTCAATTCAACCCGCGTGGTGAAGTCACCGTGACCAATTTTGCGGGCAGCTTGTTGAAGTTTAATCAACGGAATCTCAAATCGCACGCGCAGCCAATGCAACACAATAATCGCCAATATCACAGTGAGAAAAAGAGCCAAAACAAGCACTAAACGGAGCTGACGGACCGACTTTTCCGCATCTTGTTGAATTAGGAAAACCAGTTCATCGATATAACTGACTTGGTCGACTAATCGCGTATAAAACTGTGCTGGATCAACTTGCTCGTTGTGTAAAACGCGTTCGATTTCTAGCCAGTTTGCCTGCGCTTGGCGAAAGTGTGTATAGATTCTTGTGTCACTGTGTGCGAAGCGGCGAAATGATGGATGATTCCAACTTTGATTCAGATTACTCGTTGCTAGATCGAGACGCTCTGGGTCATTTTGGGTAGCGACAATCGCGATATGGTAGGTTTGCCAGCGCAAGGAGCCAGCAACATTAAGGGCTTCCGGGTCACGATTCACCTTTTCTGAAAGCCAATAACTCGTCAGGAGTGTCACTAAAGACAGGCCAACGATAGCAAATAAGGCCAGACTAATACTTCCTGCGAGAGATGATGGCCGCTGTTTCACGTGGAATACCCCTTTTTACCCATAGGTATCTGAATCGCCTTGGTTGTGGCGTCCTAAATTATAAGTATCACTTCTAATTCATTAAGTTACGAGCTAAGCACGCATACCTCTATGGTGGTAACTCGGCGCGATCTAGGCAAATTTGCAGGGTGGCTGCATTGACGCAGATCAAGCACAATTTCCCTACTTTACCATAGTGTAGACGTCGAAACATGAATGCAGTAGCTGGACTGGAGTCTGAAAA
>JAMCRH010000005.1 GCA_023380515.1 Gammaproteobacteria bacterium
ATTTGCCGACGAATACGTTGGTGGTTTGCGCAACACCGCCCCCTCAATGTCACGCACGTCGAGGTTCATTTTGTCTTCGTGGTCAGCAAAAATGCGATAACTCGCAATCCGCTTTGCTAATTGCTTCGCTTTGTCTGCCGTGTCGTCGCGTTCAACGCCAAGTAACACTAAAATACCTTGGTCGATAGCACCGACTGTTGTGCCATCGACTTCAACTCGGGCTGATTTAACCCGCTGAATTAACCCAATCATGACGACCCTTACGACTTCGCTTTGGCTTCTTCATCAAGCTCTTCTGGTGGAATTTCTTCTGACTCTTCTTGGAAAAACTCTTCAATGGACACACTCAATTCGGCACCAATTAGAATGATATTCCAAGACAGATAAATCCAAACAATTAAGATTGGAATGGTCGCCATTGCTCCATAAATCAGTTCGTACGATGGGAAGTACTGCAGGTACATCGCAAAACCTCGTTTCGCCATCTCAAATAAGAATGCAGCAACAGCGGCACCCCAAATCGCATGGCGAAAGCGAACAACTTTATTCGGGACCATGACATACAGCAGCATGAACGCCATCAAACTCATAAAAAACGGGAACATCGCGAGCAAGGTGTTGCGCAAACCACCAACGTATTCGTCGGCAAATGCCGCTATCGAGAGCAAGTAGGAACTGAGGCCAATACCGGTTCCAACCAGTAATGGTCCGAGGGTAATTACCATCCAGTAAATTGCCAAGCTAATAATCAAGCGGCGTTTGTTGTGCGCGCGCCAGATCGTATTCATGGCTTTGTCGATGGCATTAATCATCATAATCGCCACCACAAAAAGGAAAATCGCACCAATCGCGGTCATTTGAGTCGCATTACCGACAAATCGATTCATATACTCCTGAATGGCTTCACCGCTGGTGGGAATAAGGTTGGCAAGAATGGCTTCTTCAACGCTGCGACGCATTTCTTCAAACATCGGGAATGCTGCGAACATGGCGAAGATCACGGCGACTAGCGGTACCAGTGACAACAAGCTGACATAGGTAAGATGCCCCGCCATAATGTTGATGCGGTCGTCGGCACAACGCTTGATAAAGTGCTTTAAGAATTTAATCGCACACTGCATTTGGCCTGGCAACTTTTGTTTAATGCCTTTCCAATCAATGTTTTTCAGAGCTACCCAAGGTTTCATCGCTATCAGTCCGTTGCTGTCGGTCTTTCCTATTGTGGCAGCCCACTGCGGTATCGACAAGTCATCTGCTGTCAGTTCAGCGGAAACTTGCCAAACCTAGCTCGCTGAATTAACCTCGTGAGTCCAAAAATAAAAGAATGGTTGCTATGGCACTTACTGTAATTACACCGTCCACTGACGAACAATGGCAAGCTTATTATCAATTGCGCTGGGAAGTGTTGCGTAAGCCGTTCCATCGCCCGCCGGGTTCTGAAAAAGACGAGTATGACCAAGTCGCCGACCATCGCATGTTAGTCGACGAGCAGAATAAACTGATTGGTGTCGGCCGCTTACATTTTAATAGCACCGAAGAGGCACAAATCCGCTTCATGGTGGTGAGCCCTGACTTTCAAGGCGAAGGCCACGGTGTCACCTTGCTCCATGACTTAGAATTGCTAGCCCGCAAACAGGGCGCAACACGGATGATTATCCGGTCGCGAGATACCACGTTGGGCTTTTATTTAAAGTGCGGTTACGAAATCAAAGAAGAAGCTAATACCGTTGATAAACCGAACGCTGAACATCAATTAGTAAAACCACTCGACCCGGTTAATCATATTGTTTATCGGCCAAGTTGGTGTGCCGACCTGCAAAAGGTTTGGCACAATGACATTCCGGTCAGCAAGGCCATGGCCATTAAAATATTCCAATATACTGGCCGCAGTATTGAGCTGACTGCGCCACTCGCACGAAACATTAATGTGCATGGCACTATGTTTGCCGGCAGTATTTATACGCTTGCAACACTGTGCGGTTGGGGCTTAATTCAGTTGCAACAGCGCGAACGAGAGATTGAGGGAAGTATTGTCTTAGCGGAAGGCAGTATTCAGTATTTACAGCCTATTATCAAAGAGCCGCGAGCCACGGTTGCGATGAAAGATGTCAGTGGCAATTTTGCTGCCCTGAATCAAGGCAAAAACGCGCACTTAAGTTTAGAGGTGCAAGTGCTCGATGGTGAAAAATTAGCGGCCGTGTTCAACGGCCGCTATGTCATTCTTGCACCACGTAGCTAAACAAGCGCTAGCGCTCGTGTTAGCTCAATCCTTGTGTTAGCTCAACCGAAGTCCTGACAGCTCGGTTAGTTTCGCTTCCCGAATCAGGTGATAAATCGCCTCAATATCTGGGGCAAAATAGCGGTCTTCGTCGTAAAACCCGACGCGCTCACGCACTAACCCATGCACTTGCTCGAGTATAGGCGACGACTTTAACGGCCGACGGAAGTCGACCCCCTGCGCAGCACCAAGTAATTCAATCGCAATTATATTGGCCACGTTTTCAGCAATATCCTGCAAGCGTCGCGCCGCAAATGTTGCCATCGACACGTGATCTTCTTGGTTCGCTGAAGTTGGCAAACTATCAATAGAAGCTGGGTGCGCCAGCGTTTTGTTCTCGGACGCTAGTGCCGCCGCGGTCACCTGCGCCATCATGAAACCAGAGTTTACGCCACCGTTATCAACCAGGAATGGCGGTAGGTTGCTCAAGTGTTTGTCCACTAACAAGGCAATCCGTCGTTCTGACAAAGCGCCCACTTCCGACACTGAAATGGCCAACATATCCGCCGCAATCGCCACTGGCTCCGCGTGGAAATTACCACCCGACAGGATATCGTTGTCGTCTGGGAACACTAATGGATTGTCGGTCACACCATTTGCTTCGCGACCAAGCACTTGGCTCGCATAGCCAATATGATCCCATGCCGCACCCATCACTTGTGGTTGGCAGCGCAAGCTATAAGGGTCTTGTACTTTGCCGCAGTTGGTATGAGAGTCACCAATCTCACTGGTATCCGTGAGGATTCGACGTAATTCTGCTGCCACTGCTTCTTGACCCGGCTGACCACGGACCGCATGGATACGGGCGTCAAATGGCGTCCGCGAGCCCAGTGCTGCTTCCACAGTCATGGCGCCGGTTAAGGTTGCCGCTGCAAACACATCTTCAATCGCAAAGAGGCCATGTAGGGCTAATGCCGTCGAGGCTTGTGTCCCATTCAAGAGCGCAAGACCTTCTTTCGGTGCCAATTCCATCGGCTCAAGGCCAAGTTTCTGCAAGCCATCACGAGCCGGCATACGCTCACCATTGATACGCAGCTCGCCTTCACCTGCGCGAGTGGCGCTAAGTCACCACAAGCACCGACTGAGCCTTTCTCTGGCACACAGGGGTAGGCTTCGTTGTTCACTAAGGCAATTAGGAAGTCGAGGACTTGTGGACGAACTCCTGAGAAACCGCGGGCAAGTGAATTGATTTTCAATACTAGCATGCTGCGCACAATCGCATCGCTCATCATTTTGCCAACGCCGGCGGCATGCGATAACACGATACGGCGTTGTAAGTCAGCTAATTGCTCCGGCGCAATCCGGGTGCTTGCTAACAAGCCAAAGCCAGTGTTAATACCATACACAACACGCCCTTGCGCAAGTACATCGGCAACGGTTTTGGCGGCACGGGCAACGTCGTCGTAAGCTGATTGCGGCAGTGATAAAGTCACCGCTTCACGGTCGATGCGGCGTAAATCGGCCAAACTTAATTGGCCAGGTTGAAGCTCTAAATGAAATCCCATGATGTTCTGTCCTAAATAATTCGCGAGCATGGCGGTGAGTCACGTGCTTCGTTACTCACCGAACCTTAATTTTTCGATTGCCGAGACTGGCTATTTACCCAGCATCGGCAAGTCGAGCTGACTTTCTGCAGCGGCCTGCTTGGCGATGTCGTAGCCCGCATCAGCATGACGCATCACACCGGTACCTGGGTCGTTCCAGAGTACCCGCCCCAAACGCGCTGCAGCTGCGTCAGTGCCATCGGCGACAATCACCACGCCAGAGTGTTGCGAATAACCCATACCAACCCCGCCACCGTGGTGTAACGACACCCACGTTGCGCCGCCGGCTGTGTTCAACAATGCATTCAAGAGTGGCCAATCCGACACGGCATCCGAGCCGTCCAGCATAGCTTCGGTTTCACGGTTCGGGCTTGCGACTGAACCAGAATCTAAGTGATCTCGACCAATCACGATTGGTGCTTTTAACTCACCATTCTTCACCATTTCATTGAACGCTAAGCCAAGGCGATGACGGTCTTTTAAGCCCACCCAACAAATCCGCGCCGGGAGACCTTGGAAGGCGATGCGATCGCGAGCCATATCGAGCCAGTTATGTAAATGTGGGTCGTCAGGAATCAATTCTTTCACTTTCTGATCGGTC
>JAMCRH010000006.1 GCA_023380515.1 Gammaproteobacteria bacterium
CGAGGGAGGCATTATCGCGTTGCTGGGTCCAAAATAGAGCTGTCTTCAACACCCGCTAACTGGCTAGGAATGGCCAAGTTGAAGTACGGCAAATCAACAAACTCAGCGTCTTCGATGCTGCCATCCAGAATCGCGTCGATAATCGCACGTGTCGCTTTGATTGAAATGCGCTTGCCAGTGCCGTTCCAACCCGTGTTCACCAAGTAGGCCTCGGCGCCGGCTGCTGCCATGCGCTTACCTAAAACTTCAGCGTATTGGGTTGGGTGCAAGCTTAAGAACGCAGCACCAAAACAGCTTGAGAACGTTGGTGTTGGCTCCGTAATACCGCGCTCAGTGCCTGCTAATTTAGCGGTGAAACCAGACAGGAAATGGTACTTCGTCTGTTCTTTGGTCAGCTTGGCTACTGGTGGCAACACACCAAATGCGTCCGCCGTTAAGAAGATAACTTTTTTTGCGTGGCCAGCTTTAGACACCGGCTGCACGATGTTGTCGATGTGGTAAATCGGGTAAGACACGCGGGTATTTTCAGTTTTCGAATTGTCATCGAAATCTACCTTGCCATCGTCGCCAACGGTGACATTTTCAAGTAACGCATCGCGGCGGATCGCATTGTAAATGTCAGGTTCAGCTTCTTGCGACAAGTTAATTGTCTTCGCGTAGCAACCACCTTCAAAGTTAAACACGCCATCGTCGTCCCAGCCGTGCTCATCGTCACCAATCAATTGACGCTTCGGATCAGTCGACAAGGTGGTTTTACCGGTGCCCGATAAGCCAAAGAAAATTGCCACGTCGCCTTCAGCGCCGACGTTCGCCGAGCAATGCATGGATGCAATACCCTGCAATGGCAAAAAGTAGTTCATCATTGAGAACATACCTTTTTTCATTTCACCGCCGTACCAGGTACCGCCAATCAACTGAATGCGCTCCGTTAGGTTGAATGCCACGAAGTTTTCAGAATTAAGACCTTGTTTCTGCCAATCTGGGTTGATGCATTTAGCACCGTTCATCACGATAAAGTCAGGCTTGAAGGTAGCCAGTTCTGCATCCGACGGACGGATAAACATGTTCTTAACGAAGTGCGCTTGCCAAGCCACTTCGGTAATAAAACGTACCGCTAAACGGGTATCTTCATTCGCACCACAGAACGTATCAACGACGAATAAGCGTTTACCAGACAGCTGTTTGGTCACCAAGCCTTTCAAGTGGTTCCAGGTGTCTTGGTCAATCGCTTTGTTATCGTTCTTACCTTGATCTGACCACCACACCGTATCCTTGGTGGTGTCATCACGCACAATATATTTATCTTTGGGTGAACGACCGGTGAAAATACCGGTATCTACTGCGACCGCACCTAATTCGGTGACAATGCCTTTTTCATAACCTACTAAGTCAGCGCGTGTTTCTTCTGCGAACAGCACATCATAAGATGGGTTATAAACGATTTCCGTGGCCTCTGTGATGCCATATTGGCTCAGATCCAGATCGGTCATGATACGACTCCTGCGGGACAGTCTGTAATGTGAAAGTGGGTTTGTAAAAATCTTGGCCGCTCGCCGCAACGATAACGGTCAAATTTTGGGCGGGAACTATAGCGGTTTTCCGCCCAAAAAGATAGCCTATCCTGCGCTTCCTTGCTTGGCGCCATGCAGCGCCTGCTGTAACGCTGCGGCAACACGGGCATCAGTAAACTGAGTCACGTCACCATGATGCAGCGCAACCTCCTTGACCAAGGTCGAAGAAATAAACGAATTTTCTTCCGCGGGGGTCAAAAAAACCGACTCTAAACCAGGGTGCAAACGCCGATTCATATTGGCAAGTTGGAACTCGTACTCAAAATCAGACACCGCCCGCAGCCCGCGAATTAAAACCGTTGCTTCTTGCTCTAATGCAAATTCGACCAACAAGCCAGAAAAGCCAACCACGGTCACGTTGGGTAAATGTGCAGTCACGGCTTTAACCAAGTCCACCCGCTGCTGCAAGCTAAATAGCGGCTTTTTGCTTGGGCTGGCGGCAATACCGACCACCACATGATGAAATAAGTTCGCCGCACGCTCAATAAGGTCGCTATGGCCATTAGTAATTGGGTCAAAGGTGCCTGGGTAGATGGCTCTTGTATGCATAGTAAAGATGTCCTGAAACGTACTGACAGGGTGTCACGAGTTCGAGTGTATACAAATGATAACAGGGAAAGGTCGGTGCTGTGAAAGAAAGGATGATAATTTGCCCAACGACGCGTAAAATATAGCTTTATTCTGAGCATATTCCGCACTGAGGTTGAGCATGAAAGATGATTTTTACCGTCAAATCCGTGACCAAATCGAAGACGTCAAAAGCGAAGGGCTGTATAAGAAAGAGCGCGTGATTTCGTCGTCACAGTTCTCGGAAATCGAGGTAAATCAGCATAAAGTTCTAAACTTTTGTGCCAATAACTACCTTGGCCTTGCCAACCACCCTGACTTAATTCAAGCCGCAAAAGACGGCCTTGACCAACACGGTTTCGGTGTTGCTTCCGTGCGTTTTATTTGTGGTACCCAAGATATCCACAAAACGCTGGAGCAAAAATTAAGTGACTTCCTTGGCATGGAAGACACCATTCTTTACTCATCATGCTTTGACGCCAATGCCGGTTTATTTGAAACCATATTGGGCCCAGAAGACGCGATTATTTCTGACGCTCTGAACCATGCATCAATTATCGACGGCGTACGTCTGTGTAAAGCCAAGCGTTATCGCTACGCTAATAACGACATGAGCGCACTGCGTGAGCAGCTTGAGAAAGCCAAAGCCGATAACGCTCGCCATATCCTGATTGCCACGGATGGTGTTTTCTCGATGGACGGCGTGATTGCCAACTTGCCAGGTGTGTGTGACTTAGCCGATGAATTTGGCGCTATGGTGATGGTCGATGATTCCCATGCCGTAGGTTTTGTTGGCCAGAATGGTCGCGGCACCCACGAATATCATCAAGTCATGGACCGCGTTGACATCATTACCGGTACGCTAGGCAAAGCCTTAGGCGGCGCATCTGGCGGCTTTACCAGCGGTAAAAAAGAGGTGATTGATTGGTTACGTCAACGTTCGCGTCCGTACTTGTTCTCGAATTCTTTGGCGCCATCGATTGTTACCGCATCTATTCGAGTCCTTGAGATGCTAAGCGATGGTGGCGATTTACGCGAAAAACTGCTGCGTAACAGCGCGCATTTCCGTAACAAAATGACGGCGGCTGGCTTTACTCTAGCCGGTGCTGACCATGCGATTATTCCTGTGATGCTTGGCGACGCCAAATTAGCCTCTGAAATGGCAGACCGCTTATTACAAGAAGGCATCTACGTCATTGGCTTCTCGTTCCCTGTTGTGCCTAAAGGCGAAGCGCGTATTCGTACCCAAATGTCAGCGGCTCATAGTATTGAACAAATTGATCGTGCCATTGATGCCTTTACCCGTATCGGCAAGGAA
>JAMCRH010000007.1 GCA_023380515.1 Gammaproteobacteria bacterium
CTCGCAATCCATGCACTCAGCTGATAACGAATTTGATAGCAGTCGTTGCTTGTGATTGTCCGCTCTACCAGTTCATGACCTTGCTCTTGGAGTGCTTGAGCAAGCATATCACCGGTACTATCGTTCGCAGCTGTACGCGAATCAGACACCGTCATAACTGCAATTTTTAGCGGTAAAAATGATTTTACTTTGTGACTCATGGTTCGTTCCTCCCGCGTTCTCCGTCCTGCATTCTGCTTTGTGTGTTTCGCTGTTGCGCTCGTAACTCGATAAACATTTGCCAGTCACTCGGTGAATTGGTGTTCATCAAGGTGAACTCATTGTTGTCACTAGGAATGTTGTGACTAGGAATGGTGTGACTTGGAATGGGCAGCGCCTCCGCATCTAACCAATGCAAAAGACTGCGCACCGAGCGACGTGCTGTTTGCGAAGTTAACTGTTCCAATAAAAAATGCTGCAAGGCGTCACTTCGATACAACAGACATGGCATTTCATAACCTGCGAAATAACTTGAAGTTGTGCTGCTTGCCAGGTTCGTAAGTAATCCGACCGATAGCAAGGGCATATCGACAGGCAACACTAACACGCGCTCGTAGTGACACTGAGGTAGACAAGCATGCAGTCCTGCTAAAGGACCCAAACGCGGAAATTGGTCAGCAACGAATTGGTAGTCCGCATGGGCTGCACCCCGAAGGCTGGGATCGCGACTCACCACAACTTGTTGCGCACCGCTAAGTTGTGCAAGATGCATCATATGTTGCAGCAGATCATTGACATCATTCGAAGCCGAATCGGTGGTGTCAGGTAACTGCAGCAAGGCTTTGTCACGCCCCATCCGAGAGGAGAGCCCCCCAGCAAGAAGAATACAACTGAACGGTTGCATGCTTAGCCTCCGATCATCGCCAAGTGCCGAGTTGCTCCGGTGAATTCTTCGTGCAAATGATGACTAGCAGCTTTACCCTGCAACACATCTTGCAGGTGCTGAATCAGTGCAGCGGGATCGTCCTGCTGTAAAAACGGGCGCAAATTATTGTGCTCAGAGGCAAACAAGCACATAAATAATTGCCCTCGCGACGACACGCGTAGACGATTACAGTCAGCACAAAAGTCTTTGCTATAGGGCATGATTAAACCCATGCGACCGGCAAAATCCGAATGGGTAAATTCTTGTGCAGGGCCCGCTGTGGTCGGTTTAATGGTTTGCACCCAACCGTCATTGAGGAGCTGTTGTTTGATGTCTTCGCCACGAACATGATTACGCTGATAGTAGGCGCGGTTATCGCCAGTTTGCATCAGCTCGATAAACCGCAGAGCAACCGGGCGAGTTTTTACATACTCTAAAAACTGCGGTAGCTCAGCAGCGTTATAATCGCGCAGCAATACGCTGTTAATTTTGACCCGTTTCAGGCCACGCTCCAGGGCAAGGTCGATTCCCCGCAGAATACTATCGAGGCGGCTATCGCCGGTAATCATTTGGAAGGTGCCCGGATCTAAACTGTCCACGCTCACGTTGATGGCATCGAGCCCGGCGTCGATCCAACGGTCGAGGTCTCGCTCTAAGCGATAACCGTTGGTGGTAATCGCAACTTCTGCAATGCCTGGCACCGCTTTACAGGTTGCGATGATTTCGGTGAGATCTTTGCGTAATGCAGGCTCGCCGCCGGTAATTCGCACCTTGCGAGTGCCAGCTTGGGCAAAAGCGGTCACCACCCGACGAATTTCTTCGAGGGTCAGTTCCTCTTTCCGAGACACACAATCGGGACCGTCAGGGAGACAGTAATTACAGCGGAAGTTGCAGCTTTCCGTAACCGACAGGCGCAGGTACGTAAAGCGACGCGAATATTTATCTGTGAGCATGTTCACACCTTTCCAAATTTCGGGAGGTCAGTTCGTTTCCAAACTCACCCTGGTGGCGGAATTGCCACGGCTGTCGCATCATGCCTTCAACATTGGAAGGTTTAGATAACGCAGCTCGGCGTACACACACATGGTATGCGTTTTACTGAGTTTAGTTTATAGCCGAAAAGGGGTGGAGGCATACCTCGACAGGGGTATTTTTCAGCGCTAACGCTCCCTGCTTTGCGCCAGATCAACATGTCACTCATGGGCCTGCTTAAAATAGCCGCAATTGTAAGCTAGGGTGAGTTCTACGAGTTAAACCATGACACATATTCCAGAGTTATTATCGCCAGCCGGAAACCTCAAAGCCTTGCGCATGGCTTTTGCCTATGGTGCAGACGCAGTCTATGCCGGCCAACCAAGGTTTAGTTTGCGCGTGCGCAATAATGAGTTCGATCTCGATACCTTAGCGATTGGAATTCAAGAAGCGCATGCCCTTGGGAAAAAGCTTTATGTGGTCTGCAACATTGCCCCGCATAACGCTAAGCTGATTAACTTTGTCGAAGACATTCGCCCAGTTGTTGAATTGGGTCCTGATGCGCTGATTGTGTCTGACCCTGGCGTTATTTTTCTGCTCCGTGAACATTTCCCGCACATGCCTTTGCACTTGTCCGTACAAGCAAATACCGTCAATTGGGCAG
>JAMCRH010000008.1 GCA_023380515.1 Gammaproteobacteria bacterium
ATTATGTTCGCAGAGCGTGCTCGCGAGCTTGCGTCGTTGCGCGTGCTCGGATTTAAAAAGAGTGAAATTGCCTACATTTTATTTGGTGAACTAGGCCTCTTAATTGTCGTCGCCATACCCTTCGCATGGGCCATTGGCGTGACCTTTGCTTGGTTATTAACCACTGCTATGAGCATGGATTTATTTCGTATTCCCTTTATTTTAAGCAGCACGAGTTTTGCTATGAGCGCCCTAGGCGTGCTGGCCGCAGCCACACTGTCGATTCTGTTGATGCTGCGCCGTGTATGGCAACTCGACATGATTCAAGCATTAAAAACTGAGTAGCTGCACATGAATTTACCGAGGAACCGCCGATGACGACCACGCAACCCATGAAACTGAAATCGATGAAACCGAAACTGCTCTGGAGCGCCGCACTCATACTCGTCGTGCTGGCTCTTGTTTATGCCCTCAAACCTAAGCCTGAAGCGGTTAATTTTACCGTCGTTGCCCGCGGTAACTTTGCCGAGGTGATTCGCGAAGAAGGTCGCACACACTTGCAAGATACCTATAGTGTCGCTGTGCCTATTCAAGGTTTCTTACAAAGAGTCGGACTCAATGTGGGGGATCGGGTCAACGCCGGCCAAGCGCTATTTTATGTTGAGCCATTGCCAACCCCTGCCCTTGACGCTCGTAGCCGCGAACAAGCGCGTGAAGCGTTAGTGGCCGCACGGGCGCGAGTCGCAGCCGCTGAAGCAGAGCTCGAGAATCGTCGAGCCGATGTTGCGTTTTCCCGCAGTGAACTTAATCGTTTCCGTCAACTTGCCAACGAAGGCGTGATATCAACGACCGAGCTCGAGCGTGTAGCCACCCAACTCCAACGTGTCGAAGCCGCCGAGCGCGGCGCAACGGCTAGCCTTGGTGCGGCCCAAGCGGAATTAGAAAATGCCCGCATCGTGTTAGCCATTACCGAAGGCACACGCAGTAGTGCAGACCATCAAGCGCTTGCCATCCCTGCCCCTATCACGGGTGTTGTTCTTCGACGTTTTCGCTGCTGTGAAGGCGTCGTCAATGCCGGCGAGGCTATTCTCGAACTTGGTGATTTGCACGAATTAGAAGTTCGCATCGACCTGCTGTCCCAAGACGCTGTTCGCGTTGTGCCTGGCATGCGCGTTGAAATTGACCGTTGGGGTGGCGACCACCCCCTACAGGCGCGGATTCGGTTGGTTGATCCAGCAGGTTTTACCAAGGTTTCAGCGTTAGGCATCGATGAACAACGCGTGGCCGCCTACGCCACTTTAGAGTCACCGCCCGAACAATGGCAACGGCTGGGCGAAGGCTTTCGCGTGGAAGCCGCTATCATCACGTGGGAATCAGAAGACGAGCTCTACCTACCCGTCAGTGCCCTATTTCGGGTCGCAGATCAATGGCATGTATTTCGCGTGACGAATGGTCGCGCCGAGCAGGTTGCCGTTGAAATCGGCCGTCGCAGTGGTATCTCTGTCCAAATTACACGTGGTGTCAGCGCAGGTGAAACCGTTATCAATCACCCGCCGGCACAGCTAGAACATGGCACACGGGTTACGTCGCTGTGAAATTCTTGCTAAGGTAAGCCGAGTCAACAAGGAGTCTTTCGTGAGTAAGAACGACAACAATACCGCCACGCAAACTACTGGCAGCAAAGCCATAGCCACATTTACTTTGGCTGTGCGTGAGCCGGACAGTCATACCTTGGCAATTGCTACCGCCTCGAACTTTCTTGCGGTGGGTAGTTTAGTGCCATGGATCGACAGTCAGGCGGGCCTTGTTGTTTCCCAATCCTTTGCTAACCCCAATGCCGCCGGCGCTGCACTTGAATCCTTGCGGCATGGCGACTCCGCTGAGCAGGCATTACAAGCATTTTTAGCCGACGACGCCATGGCCAAGCAACGTCAAGTTGGCATTCTTACTCAGCAAGGCGAATGTCAATTGTATACCGGCCCAGACTGTGTTCCGGCCATGGAAAGTATTCAGGGAGAAAGTGTTCAGGGTGAGGACTATTTTGTCCTCGGCAATATGCTAAAACCGGGAACCTGCGAAGCAATTGCGCAGGCCTTCAGCGCCAGCCGACGCGACGGATTTGACCTCGGTGATGCGATGTTAAAAGCCATGATCGCCGGTCAACAGGCTGGTGGTGACAAACGTGGAAAACTTGCTGCGGCGCTCATCATCAAACGCCAAAACGCCGGATACTTAGCCAGCTCTGACACTTTTGTCGACTTGCGTGTCGACGCCCATCCACGACCCCTGTCACAGCTTCGCGACCTGTACAGCCTCTTTAAACTGTACAATCCGCAACATTTTAATGCCCACATGATTAAGCTTGAACAGCTCAAGCCACATCAATGGCAATTGCTTTACGAAGTCATTCAAGCACTGGTCGCCGGCGCAACGACAACCGACGACCCGCAAGCCATTGCCGATATTTTGCAGGCGCATAATTTAGGGGCAAACTTCGATGCCGGCAATCAACGGGTCAGCGAATTACTCTTGCAAGAAGCGCACGCCTTGCTGCGCCTTCTGACACCGCCCTTATAGTTGCTCTTACACCGGCCTGAGCTCACTGACGCTTCGCGCGTTTTTCTGCAGCCCGTCGTTGCCGACGATTCAATTTTCCGTTTTCAAAGTCATTCCAGTTATCCACTTCAAACGCATTACGCTCACGAATGAACCGCGTGTGCATTTGCGGCAGCGGATCCGGCGACAGGTCTTCTGGAATTCGATAACACTTCACCTCATAAAAATGCGATTGAATGTCGGGCACTTCTCCGCGAGCAATAATATAGAGCTCGCAGAAATCACCTGCTTTCGGATTCAATGTGAATTTCCGATCGGGTGTGTGCACTTGAATACGCCCGTCGTCACCCATCACCACGGAAGTACTTTCACTGCGTACACCGGCCATTGGGTTATCTTTCAATTTAATTCGAAAGCGACTCGGCACATAGTTATACGGCAAGGGATAAAACGCATCGCCGTTTAAATTCAGTTCAAAGGTATTCATGGGGTACAACTTACCCGAATCGTCTTCATTACATTTTTCGTAAGTGCGCAGAAACGCACTAAATTGTAAGTTAATAAGACGTAAGGACGAAGAGATATAGAAATGAATATTGATATACTGCTCATGGCCTTCAACAAAGGTATCGCAGCAGCTGCGAAAGACAATATTGTCGCGTTTAAGCACGAAGAATTTATAAACCACAATACCGAGGAATATCGCTGGAGACAGCAACGACAAGGTCGCTAAAAACGCACGAATATTTTGATAGAGGAAACGGTCAGGCAACGCCCAATTTGGTTCCTTACCAAACAGCTCGGTGTACAAATAATAAAAGTAATTGACCGCTTCCGCCGGTTGTCGCGTAATCACAACAAGAGCTGCTGCTAGGAACACCGCGATCGCGGCATTAATACCAACATAGACCAAGGTCAGGTGTAAAATTGATTTACTTGCGATATATTGGCGTATCTTAAAATTTTTGCGCGGATGCAGCTGCTTTTTCTTCATCGTGTCGTTATCAACCGGATCATTATTATTATGAATTTCCTAACCCTAACGAATTTTCGTCGCCGTGACCACGATTACCGCCGATTCTTTTGGCAACTACCACTGCTTTTCGTTGCCGCCAGCCTAAGTGTGAATGCCTTTGCGGCCGATACTGTTGCCAATCAAACGACCGAGAGAGACCACAATGATGAAGACCTACCGATTGCCAGTATCACCGCGCAAGAAGCACTGACTCAGTTTTGGGAGTTAACCCCAGAAGCAAAGCGCGGGACATTCCGGGTGAGTACCTTCGAACCGAATTTTATTTTGCCGTTGCATTACACCTCATCAATTAACAATGCCCCCGAGAGCCCAAGCCGCGGAGCCTTAGAACCCAACGATACCTACAAAACCAATGAGATTAAAATTCAATTATCGCTGCGCACTAAGGTCTTAGAAGACTTTCTCTTACCAAACGCTGACGTTTGGGCTGCCTATACCCAAGTGTCGTTATGGCAGGCATACAATGCTAAAGATTCGCGGCCGTTTCGCAGCACCAATCACCGCCCGGAAGTCTTTTATTTAGTGCCGATGGAAGGGCTGTGGGATCCCCTGCCCGGGGACTTTAATTTGCAGTTTGTGACAGTGGGGCTAGCGCATGAATCGAATGGCCAAAGCGATCCACTCTCTCGCAGTTGGAACTACACCTATGCAAGTGCGACGGTGCAGTGGCGCAATCTAATTATTGCCAATACTTGGAAACAACGGATTAACGAAACCGGCGACGATGATGACAATCCAGATTTAGTTCGTTATCGCGGCAACTTTGAACTGCAAGTCTCGTGGCTACCCGGGCGTTCTACAGCAAGTATTAAGCGCGTGTCGCGTGAGTTGTCCATGAACCGCGGTTCGTGGCAGTTTGATTACACCTACCCGCTGACTAGTCAAGCCGACGGTTTGCGCTTATATCTGCAAATGTTTTCAGGTTACGGTGAATCCCTGGTGGATTATAACCATCGTCAGAATCGAATTGGCATCGGCTTCTTGCTGCTTAATTTTTAAGCAGTAAGAAGCCTAGTACTCGAGAGCGAAGCTTAACTTTCGGCAGCTAGAGCAAACTTCAATGCACCTTCAACAGCCGCAACTTGTGCCTGAATACATGACTCAGGCGTCGCGTTTGCACTGTCCGGGTAGACTTCTGTCGTGGTCACGTAAGTCGCATTAGAAAGCCCCATGCACAGGCCTGCACCCTTGCCGTCATATAAAATGACACCCGCGTCAGACAAAGGCACGCCAATGATTTTTCCGTGCTCATCGGCATCAGCGATGTGCGTGACTTGACTCACTTGGGCGATGACCGCTCGCTGAAAATCAAGTTCCGGCTTCTTTGCATCACCGACTAAGTAAAAACCGTCTGGAATATTCCAGTTATCATTCACTGTACCTTCGCGGGCAGCCAACGCTGGACGGAACTCACTGTTATCGGAATCTGTCGTTTCATGCAGATCAATATGCAGCAGTAGACTATCCACATGCTCCGCAACCGCTTGCATTAACAAGCCAGATTCTGCTGCGGGCGCAACCGGATGAACAAACGAACGGTTCGGGTCGACTGCATCAGGATTCCAACGGTTTATCGTTTCATAACCCCAAGGGCTCAGACACGGTGCGACAAGAATATTACACCGTACTTGAAAATATTCAGCTCGCGTTTCTAAAAACCGCAATGCGCCATGCACACCGCTCGTTTCGTAACCATGCACACCACCGGTGACTAAAATAGTCGGGAGGTCGGCACGCCAGTCTTTGGTTTTAACTAAGAATAACGGGTAATTGCGTCCGACTTTGTCGGCATAATTTAATTCGCCATACTGTTCAACGTCAAAGCGCTCACGCAACTGCTCAATACGAGTCACCACATCATCGAAATAACTACGCTTTGGCGTTTGCTCTGCCAACCACTGTTGTTTTTCCGCACTGCCCCATGGTTGCCCCGGGGTACCGATGTGATAACGAGATAATTCTGACATATGAACCTCAAAGGTTTGTTAGACAATTTGTACTGCTCGAAGCTAAATCATAACAAACCCATGAGGTTCTACGCGAATTCGATTACACCCACCGGTTTAACGCGCGACCATACCGCCGTCAACCGCTAACGCCTGGCCGGTAATAAAGCTGGATTGTGGCAGCGACATAAAGAGAATCGAATCAGCGACTTCTGCAACAGTCCCCATGCGATTCATCGGATGAAATGCAGCATAAGCAGCTTCGGTTTCTGGATCTTGTTTCGTCACCCGATCAACCATGTCGGTTTTAATCACACCCGGGCAAATCGCATTCACACGAATATTACGCTCCGCATACTCAACCGCGACTGAACGAGTAATTTGCACGACAGCGCCCTTCGCCGCGCAGTATGGTGACATCGAGGGGAAACCTACTAAACCAGCAATGGAGGCAATATTCACAATTGCGCCCTGCCCACGTGGTAGCATCAACTTGATTTGTTCTTGCATACAAACGAATAAACCGCGCACATTGATGTTCATTACTCGGTCATAGGTTTCCATGTCCATTTCGTGGGTTTCAGCCTGCTTACCCTCAATCCCTGCATTGTTACAGGCATAATCGAGCCGGCCCCATTTTGCCCCAACTTGCTGATGAAAACGACGCACAGCAGCTTCGTTACCCACATCGTGCACATCTGCTAGGACTTCAACACCGAGTGCTTCAATTTCCTTTGCGACCGCTGCTAATTTTTCAGTTTGCACATCACTAATGGCAACATGACAACCTGCTTTTGCATAAGCAATCGCTGTTGCTTTACCGATACCTGCCGCCGCACCTGTAACGAGTGCAACGGGTTTGTTTGCTGTACCCATAACTTTCTCCGCCTGTGTGATTTTTAATCAGTATAACAAGCGTCCGGGATTTGCATGTGATTTGTCGCATGGAAGTGTGCGATCGATTGTC
>JAMCRH010000009.1 GCA_023380515.1 Gammaproteobacteria bacterium
GGTGTATACCAAGCTTTTAACCAGTCGCGATTTTTCATAGTTTACTCGTGTAGTTGGAATGCTGTCGACTTTAAAGAGCGGACTGTGACAGAGCAATAGCGTGGTGGTTTCAATTTATTAACTATCGTTTTATGATAGCTTAACTATCATAAATTGATACAAAAGGCGGTTTTATATGACCCTAGCGACGCTCACGGTTCAACGCTGCTTAACGCGGATTAAACAAGAACTAAAACGCCAAGGTATTACCTATACCATGCTAGCTGAGCGCATGGATCTGTCTGTGGTCACGGTTACGCGCATGCTCAATCACGACGATATTTCCATGAAGCGTTTACTTGTGCTGGCCGAAATTTGTGGTCTCGATGGCCTTGAGCTTGTCAACTCAGCCACCATAACGCACGGCAGCCACTACTTTTTTAGTGACCGCCAAGACGCCGCCTTCGCCGACAACCCACACCTTTACGCCTATTTTGTGGCCTTGTTTTTTGAGCAGCAATCGCCACAGGAGATTGCCGAAGCGCATGGTCTCAGTGAGCTCAGCACTTATCGGTATTTACGTGCGTTGGAAAATTTAGAGTTAATTGCGGTAGCGCCGGGCAACCAAGTGAAGTTCGTGGTTCGTGCGCCGTTAGGGTTTCGCGCCAATAGCCGCGTTTTACGGCAATCGATTACACAGGCCTTAGCCGACACCAGTGCTCGGCTGATGAGTGATGCGCGCGAACCTCTCGACTTTATGCTGCTTAAGCCCATGTATTTACCCGAGCAGGCCGCCCTCAAGCTTCAAGGAGAACTTCGTCAGGTCATCGATAAATATGCCGAAGCCTCGGAATTACTTTATACAGACGCCCCTAGCTGCCAAGTAGTTGTCGCCATGCATGCCACCGTATCAGAGTCATCGCCGGTCATTATTCCGCTAGATTCTTGTTAGCCTTTGCTAGCTGTTACTCTTGGGGGAATATAGAATTTACTTACAAGCATGGCTGCGTCTTGTTAATTAGCAAACAATATTGACCATTTCCCCACCATTCAGCAACTCCTCAGGTTTTGCTCATGACTTGCAACACTTACCTAGCCTAATCTGCAGCCGTTCATTCAACTGTGGAGGTGGTTATGTCGTGGTTTCGAGTATTGGGTTGGGGCTTTGTGGTGGCGTTATTAATTACGCCAGCCATTGCCATGCGTTTTAGTGAGGAAGTGCAATGGACAGCGTTTGATTTTGTTGTCGCTGCCGTATTGCTTGGCGGTACTGGGTTATTGATTGAGCTAGGCGTGCGAATGTCGACCCACTTGGCCTATCGGGTGGGAATGACGATCGCCATCATCAATTGCTTGTTGATTATTTGGTTGAATCTCGCCGTTGGAATTATTGGCAACGAAGAAAACCCCGCAAATTCGATGTATTTGAGTGTGATCGGGCTAGTAGCTGTTGGCAGCGTATTCTTGCGCGGTAAAGCCAACGCGATGAGTTGGTTGATGATTGCAACAGCCATCGTCCAACTCAGTATTTCAATTGCCGCCGTGTTGCTAAAAATACCTGCAGACTTGCAACCGGCATTCTTCCTAAATTCAGCATTCGCTATTCTCTGGTTAGTTGCGGCAGGTCTATTCAAAGCGGCAAGCGAGCGCTATGATGAGGAAACGTCAGCAAAACAGCAGCATTCATGACTGAAACGGTTATTCAATTTTCAGAGTTTACGATTCATCCCAGCGAGCGACTGTTGCTAAAACAGTCGCAGCCTTTGGAACTCACGAGTCGTTATTTCGACGCCTTGTTGCTCCTTGCGCGCGAACCAGGCACGCTAATCAGCAAAGAGCGTTTCATGCGTGAGGTTTGGGCCGGCATTCCGGTCACTGACGAAGCCCTCACGCAATGCATTCGCACACTGCGCAAAGTGCTCGGTGACAGCGCCCGACAGTCCCAGTTCATCGAAACCGTGCCGAAGCATGGTTATCGCTTCATTGCCACAGTACGTACTAACGTTGCTACAGAAAGTACTAACTTCAACACTATCAACGAAAAGATAGTAAGCACTAACATACATCCATTTATTCGGATTGCGACGCTCGGTGGCTATGGCACATTGGGTGCTGGTATCGCTGGCCTAGTCGGCGGCACCTTGCTTGCTGCCCTTACGCTCGCACACCCCGAGCTTACTCAATTTGGTGCGGCATCGATCATGTTTGTGATGATCGCCATAACGCTCCTCGTCGCGTTGCTCGGTGGTGCTGGCGTTGCCTTCGGTCTTGCTGTGGGCGAAGTATTTGCCGAAAAACACTTACCTGCCGGTCGACGTTTTCCGTTTGTGGTGCTCACAAGTGCATTCGGTGGGTTATTCGTTGGGGCATTTGTAAAGTTGGTGGCGATCGACACATTCAACTTGCTTCTCGGCGCTAGCCCAGGCGACATCACCGGTGCAGTCGAAGGCTTTATTCTTGGCGGTGCGGTTGGCTTAAGTTATGCGCTCACTCGTCTCGCCTCGCCGTTGCGTTTGGTGCTCGTGAGCTTGTTCATTGGCGGCTTGCTCGGCGCGTTAACCGTTGCTAGCGGCGGTAATCTCTTAGCTGGAAGCCTCAATTTAGTCGCCGTTCATGTGCCCGCCAGCCAACTACCTAACCCGTTTGTTTCTGCACAACTCGAGCTTTTTTCAGCAGTTGCTGAAGGCGCTCTTTTTGTGGCTGCTGTCGTTTTCTCATTGCGCCAACTGAAATATTTCCGGTAAAGGCTTGTATATTCCTCAGTGATAGCCTAAACATATAAATAAAATGTATGTTTAAGAGGCGCATATGAATATTTCGACACTTTGGTTGCCGTTTACCGCGAAAGGCTGGGGCCAATTACAGGGAATGGACATTGATATTCCAGCGTTAGCATGGAAGTTGGTTTTGCCCATGTCATTATTACCACCCATCTTTCTCTATTTTAATGGGACGCACTATGGCGGTGAGTTTTTACCCGGCTTCGCCGACAAAAATTGGCAATTTATTACCACCACATTCTTTCTGGCGGAGTTGCTCACGTTCTTCGTGATGGGTTGGTTAATTTACTCGGTATTGGAGCAATACAAACACGATGTCACGTACCACGACGCTTATTTATTAGCGGCCATAGCACCGATTCCAATGTGGTTGTCCTCTGTGGGCTTAGTCTTTCCCAGTCCGTGGGTTGCCGCCGTCACTGTCGGCATGGGGCTCATACTCTCTTGCTTGTTTGTATATGTCGGTACCCGTGCGCTGAGTCACAGTAAATCCCTCGACATTGACAGTATGGCGGCAACGTTAACGATTATGTCTGCCTCTTTAGCAGCTTGGGTGCTGCTGATGTTGATTATTTGGGTGTACTAGCTTGGATATACTAGCTTGGATGTACTAGCCGGGATCGCAACTATTCCGCCGGCGGCATTGGCCAAAAGCTGAGTTCATTGCTGTACTGATACCGGTAGCTTTCCCAGTGTTTAATTTGCGCACTGAAGCGCCGGTTCAGTTCACGAGCTTGTTCAGCGCCGAGTTTGTCGCGCAGTATCGCCCAAACATTCGAGCGGTCGTCGTAAGCTTCCATAAAGCCCGCTGGTATTTGCGGCGAACTTACCTCGTCGATGCGTTCGTGAAAATACCGTGGCGCTTTAGCGCTTAGGGCGGGGAGCAGTCACCTAAGCAATGAGAGATCGTTCCCTTTTGTGCAAATCATGGTTGGAATTTGCTGGCCGTCTAAAGTGCCGTTTCGTGCAAAAGTTGGTTGGAAGCTAGAATAAATCACCTTGGGGAGCCGAAATTTCAAGGCTAAGTGTGTCATAGACAGAAAATAGCTAACGTGCTACATTGTACTTAATGTGTAACACATGAGGATGCAGCTATGAACGAATCAACTTTTACTTTCCGAGTTGATGATGCCTTGAAAAGCCAATTTGCCCAAGCAGCTAAATCCCAGGATCGAAGTGGGGCACAGCTTCTTCGAGACTTCATGCGCGAATTCGTACAGCAACAGGAAGAAGCCGCAGAGCATGATGCTTGGTTCCGCCGTCAAGTACAGATTGGTCTTAATTCGGCCAACGCGGGTAACTTGGTGTCTGCCGCTGAAGTAGAAGCTAAATTTGCAGCTCGTCGGGCGTCAACGCGTCGTCGGATCAAAACCTCTGAATGATGGAGTTACTTTGGACACCAGAGGCGATACAAGACCGCGAAGATATTTATGATTACATAGAAGCTGATAACCCCGCAGCAGCTTTGGCTCTCGACGAGTTATTATCAGAAAAGGCTTCACGCTTAGCCGAACATCCTAGTCTCGGACGTCTTGGGCGTGTGGCTAGCACCCGTGAGCTGGTCGCTCATCAAAATTATGTTTTAGTTTATGACGTGACTAGGGAGCAAGTTCGCGTGCTTCGAGTCCTTCACGCTGCTCGACAGTGGCCGCCGAACCGTATTTGTTGACGCATCCCTGTTGTCAGAGAATACAAACAAACTGCATTTTGGTGAGTTGGAGAAAAATAGATAAATCCAACCAGACATAGCTTTTGACCGACTATGAATCTAAATTCAGTTCAGACAGTTTCCAACCCTAGAATGCAAATAGCCGAATTTTGATTGTGTGAATCATGTTTCACCATCCTCTTGCCACTCAACAAGTCCCTCACGTTTACTGCACAGGTCGTCCATAAACTAGAGCAAGGGTATAGATCTGGTTTTATGAATCAGCAATATGATAATTGTCTATTTTTTAATCAGTAATAGGTAGGTGCTTTAATTTTAGTTACATTATTTTACAAATATGTAGAGGCTTTTTTCTTAACGATGCATTAGCATACTAGCGCAAATGATATATCGGCTGAGTTACATCGGTCTTTTTTTGGCTTATCTAGGTCGCTTAATATATGAAAATCAAACTTCTTGTTTTGGCGAGTACGGCTCTTTTAGTCAGTGCCTGTGCGAGTCAACAGCCTCAGCCGCAACCGCAGCGGGCACCCGTGACACAGCAACAACAAGCTCAAGCTCAGGAGCAAACAATTGCTGCTCAGCCAGTCGAACTTGCTTTAAAACGCAAGCTTGCAGTTGGACGGTTAACCAATGAAACCAACTATGGCCGTAGTTTGCTGCGTGAAGCGGTAACGGGTCAGCACGATCAGAAAATTTCTGACATGTTTACGCAAGCTATCGTCAACACCAACAAATTCATGATTTTTGAGCGTCCAAGCTTAGACGTCATCACGACCGAACAACAATTAACTGGTCAAAGCAACGACTTAGTCGGTGTCGACACGTTAGTTATTGGCTCACTGACACAGTTTGGTCGTTCCACCACAGGTGAGCGCGGCTTCTTCTCGACCAGCGGCAAACAAGAAGCAACTGCGACGGTGGATTTGCGTTTAGTCGACACACGTACCGGTCAAGTGATTGCATCGGTGACGGGTTCTGGCAGCTCGTCGCTTGAGCAAAGCCGGACAATGGGCTTCGGTTCTGTGGCTGGCTATGACGGCAGCTTGAATGACCAAGCGATTGGTGCGGCGGTGAATGCAGCGGTCGAGAAAATGACCCAAATGCTGTTAGAACGTCCGTGGACAGCCGACATTCTGACCGTCGAAAACGGCATGATCTTCATTAGTGGTGGCGCCAGCCAAGGCGTGGAAGCCGGAATGGAATTCGAAATCATGACCAAAGGCAACCGCGTGCGGTCACAAACCACGGGGTCGTATATCACGCTTCCTGGTCAAAAGGTTGCTGAAATCAAAGTAACTGGCTTATTTGGTAACACTGAGCTCGACCAAGGTGCCATCGCGGTTTTAAGTTCAGGTAGCATTGACGGCTACGACTTAACTGCGCTTGAAGTTCGGGAGATGAAGAAATGAAACAACTACTGATTATCGCTTGTTGTTTGCTGCTTGTTGTTGGCTGTGCCAAACAACCTACTCGTTTAACCGGTGTCGTGAACGACGCGCCGACCGTGAACTTCAAAGTAGAAGACCCACGCAACTTAAACTTGTGGGTGGACGGTATCGATTTCGGCCCAATTGCCAGTTACACCTATCCACACTTGTCTGTGGAATTGCTGCCAGGCGAGCATCTGATTGAAGTTCGTAACGGTATGCGCGTTATTTATTCACAAACTCACTATTTTAGTGAAAAAACCCATCGGACCTTGGAAGTTAACCGTTAATGAAAACCAAAATAATAACAATAACAGCAGCAATACTGCTGCTTTCAGGTTGCGCGACAAACAAAAACTTATATGAGTGGGGAAACTACGAAGAAACGTTATTCGTTTATTTCCATGAGCCAGAAGTCAAAGACCAAATGCTCACCAACTATTTAACGTTTATCGAAAAGGCTCAAGCAGGCTCTGCCAAGAAAGTGGCCCCAGGCTTATTTGCTGAAGCAGGCACCTTTATGCTTGAAAAGAACGACGTTGAATCGGCGCTGCGCTTTTATCAGTTAGAACATAAAACTTGGCCAGAAAGTCGGTCAATGATGGAAATTATGATTTCAAACTTAGAAGCTCGTAGAGCACAGGCGGCCGCACAATGAAAAAAATAATCAGCACTTTGGTTGTCGCCGTGGTTTTTCTTGCTGGCTGTTCCGCAACCACCGACAACAGCTATTTAGAACCGTTACACACAGCTAAATTACAGTCGATTCTTATCGTTCCTGTCAATAACGCCACCATTGATGTGCAAGCACCAACTTCGGTACTGGCAACATTGCCGTTTAGTTTGGCGGAAAAGGGTTATTACACCTTCCCTGTACACACGGTAAAAACCATTCTTGAAAGCGAAGGTTATTACGAGCCTGCGGAAGTTCACGCTGCGCCAGCAGAAAACTTAGCTGCACTGTTCGGTGCCGACAGTATTTTGTATGTCACCATTCATGAGTGGGAAGCCAAATACGTCATTTTATCGACGACCACGCAAGTGGATTTCGAATACCGTTTAGTTGACAAGCATGGTCAGCAACTTTGGCATGCGCGTAAACAATTGGCATATTCACCGCAACAACAAAACAGCACGGGTAATCCATTTGCTGACTTAATTGCGATGGCCATTACCGCGGCGATTGAACGTGCGGCACCAAATTACTTACCGCTGACGCGGACTGCCAATGCCGAAGTATTTTATGGTTTAGGCACTGCCTTACCGCCCGGGCCGTATAGTCCTGCTTATCAGGAATATTACCGCCAGTTAGAACTTCAGAAAGCAAACTAACCTGAAACAAAGCACCCTTCGGGGTGCTTTGTCATATGGAGCAACACATGATTCATTGGAAGAGTTTATTAACATTAGGATTCACTGCCGTTCTTGTCGGCTGTGGCGGCGGTGGTGGCGATGACACGCCTCCCGTTCAGCAACGCCACCTCATTCAAGGCTTTGCCTCGGGCCCCGGAACCGTTACCCCAAACGCCATTTCAGCGTTGCAGGGTAGCACGTATGTATTTACATTTGAGGCCCATCCCAACTTCATTCTACACGACGCACAAGGTTGCAACGGTCGCCTTGAAGGCAATAAATACACGGTTGGCCCGGTCACTGGCCCGTGCGACCTGACGGCCTTTTTTGGCCGCCCGCCACTCGAGCTTGCGTTTAACACCGATGATGTTGAAAGCATATTTAAAATGGCTTTTACGCGCGACGAATTCACTGACGTCACCACATTTGGCTCCAATTCTAATATGATTGGCGTGACCAGTACCGGTGAGTATCGCTTTATTGCTGAGTCCAATGTCGCCGTAACCGCAAGTGATATTGCAACCAGTCCGGACGGTCGTTACCTGTTTCTTGCGCTCGGTGGTAGTGATTCTGATAATTACATCGTGCACCAGAAAAGCTGTGGCTTAGTCAAAGTTGATCGCACCACAGACGACTACGAATGTCTGGCACCCGACCTCATATTCGCCGGTTTAGACTCCAATCAACCCGCGTCAATGGCGCCGGTTTTGCAACTCGATCCGCGCATGGACGAGCAAGGTAACTGGCTTGGCAAGCTCTATTTCCATGCATCCACCTATACGGTCAGCGGTGACTGTGAGTTTACTGGCTATTGCAGCGTGCAACGTGATAGCGACCGCGTTATTTATCAGCTAGACCTTGATGGCCACGTTGAAGCGATCACCCCCGCGAACTATCGTGTGCAAGCGATGCAAATCAACGCCCAGGGCGAGCTGTTCATTGATGCACTGATCGCAACCGGCGACAACCAAGGCTATTCGGTCTTCAAATACACCGATAATACGCTCGAGCTTATTCAGCCTATTAACAGTGGTAGTGTTCATTTTGACGATGTGAATACGTTATTCACCCTGGATCGAAGCCGCACGCCACTGCTCGTGCATGCGAGCCAAGACGGCATTGAACGGGCTGACTATGGCGACTTATTGCGTGGTCCATTTGGTCAAATTTACCGTGGCCCACACGGTCACTTGTTTAATTTTGACGCCGAGTCGAGTGCGGTGTACTCGATTTTACCGCCACGCTCAGAGCCGGTGTTTGTGGACGACGCATTTGAGCATGCAGGATTAAGCTATCTGGGTCAGTTTAAAGCTGTGTATGGCGACTGGTTCTTAACCTATATGGCCGAAGTGCGTACCGGCCAGACTTGGGAACAGCAATTTATCATGATGATTAACGTCGTCACTGGTGAAACACTTCGTTTACTGCTGCCATTGAACCTCGGACTCGACCAAGAACGTAGCTATGGTTTCAAAGTAATCGGTGATCAATTATTCGCTCCTATTTCGCGCTCTTATACGAGTCAGCATTGGGTTCAAGTCGTGAACCTAGCGGAACTGCTTGCTGGCGCGGATGAAGAAGATGTTTCTAAAGCTGCGTATTTCCGTTGGCGCGGTCAGCTTATCGCCATCGACGATGTGATTGATTTGCGAATTCCGGCGCCAGCACCAAACCACGAACTGACAACAGCAAATGTCATTTTCGATAAGTCTTTAGGTGCGGTGATTACGGTCGAATTTTCACAAGCCGTCGATCGCGCCAGCGTCGAGTCTCATTTGCAAGTGCGCCATGCAAGCACCCATGCAGTAGTGCCTTATCTGCCAGTCTGGCTTGAGAACACCCTACACTTGGTTGTTTCGGTGGATGGCTTCGATGACGAGCAACGCACCGTCTTACCAGCAGATGAAGATTATTACCTGAGCTTTGGTGCCGGTATCGTCGATGCTCAAGGCCGTGCGCTTGAGGTTGATGGCGAGATTTATCTTAATTAAAGTGTACTTTAGTTAAAGCGGATTTTGAGTGAATGAACGCCCCGGCAATCGCCGGGGCTTTTTTGTTAGCTATTTTCCATCCACCGCAACACCGCGACCGTCCAGCTGAGTCTCTTCCCACTGCATTTGCGCCTCACTCACATTGATCTAATTATGGTTTTTCTCCATATCTCATTGCCTTAATCCAGTTTTATAGCAATGTCGCAGTTGCAGCAGGACAAACTCATGGCAAACCTATTCTTTCTATTCATCAGCTTGGCGATTTTTACCGTCTCAGCGCAAACAAGCCCCGTTAGTTTTCAAGCCGTATTAGAGCGCTCAACCGCGGTTGCCGACAAGGTGATTCATTATGGTGACGCTGAATCCCAGTTTATTGAGCTTTACCTACCTGAGTCTAGGGTACAAAACGACGCACCCTTAGTTGTCTATATCCATGGTGGTTGCTGGCAAAACAGTTTTGGGGTTGACCATGCACGTGGTTTTGCCGATGGCTTGAATGCCGCAGGCTTTGCGGTCGCACTTGTTGAGTACCGCCGCTTAGGCGATGAAGGTGGTGGTTGGCCAGGCTCCCTCGACGACATTCTGCAGGCCTTGGACCTGTTAACCCATACCCAAGAAGCAGGATTTCAACCTAGAAATATCACCTTGGTCGGCCATAGCGCTGGTGGCCATTTAGCGTTGCTCGCCAGCCAACCACAGCAACGACTACCGATTCGGGGTGTCATTGGCCTAGCTGCCATCACAGATATTGAAGCCTATGCTGCTGGCGCTAGTGGTTGCCAACAAGCGGGGGCAAATTTCCTTGCCACCGCGCCGGATCAGGCGCAAGTCATGAATCCGGCCAAACAGTCACGGCATTCATTAGTCTTTTTATTGCGCGGTGATCAAGATACGATTGTTGGCATTGAACAACAGCAACTCGATGGCGCCGAAGTCGTCGATATTCCTGGCGCTGGCCACTTTGATTTAATTCATCCGGACACCGAGGCGTTCGAGCAAGTACTCGAGACCATTCGTAACCTTTATCCGGAGCTCACGAGGTAACCATGACGACCGCAGTGCATCCGCTCGACAAAGAAGACCCGCTTGCTCATAAACGCGCAGCGTTTCATATTCCAGCCAATACGATTTATTTCGACGGCAACTCATTGGGCTTAATGGCACCAAGTGTCCACGAACGTGTCAACCAAGCCTTGCGCCATGAATGGGGTGACGACGTGATTACCAGCTGGAACAAACATGGTTGGATTGATTTACCGCTAACTGTCGGTGACAAAATTGGTCGTCTGATCGGTTCCCCTGAAGGGCAAACAATCTGTTGTGACTCGACCTCGATTAATCTGTTTAAAGTGCTTTGTGCCGCACTACAGATTAATTCCGAGCGCAGTGAAATTCTCTCCACTACCGACAATTTTCCAACTGATTTATACATGGTTCAGGGCATTGAGCAGTGGCTTGGTGAACGCTGTAAGCTGCGTTTGGTTAGTGAAGACTCACTTCTGAATGAAATTAACGAAAATACGGCTGTGGTTCTGGTTACTGAAGTTAATTTTCGCACCGGCCGACGCCTTCCTATGGCTCACATTAGTCAACGCGCGAAGCAATGTGGCGCGTTGACCGTCGTGGATTTGGCGCATAGTGCAGGTGCTTTACCGGTTGATGTGGTGGCTAACGAAATCGACTTTGCTGTCGGTTGCACCTATAAATATTTCAATGCCGGACCCGGCGCACCGGCGTTCTTATATGCCGCCGAGCGCCATCTCAAACAACAGCGCCAGCCTCTGCACCCGCTTTATGGCTGGCTCGGGCACGCAGCGCCATTTGCATTCGAGATCAACTACGCACCAGCCGACGGTATCCGTCAATTTCTGACGGGTACTCCGCCAGTCTTGTCGTTAGTGGCCGTTGATGCCGCGCTTGACCTGTTTGCTGACGTGACTATGAGCGACATTCGAACCAAGTCGATTGGCTTAAGCAGTTACTGGTTAGAGTGTATGGACAAGCACGGTTTACTCGATGTAATGCCATGCATTTCACCAGTAGTCGCAGACGAGCGTGGTAGTCAATTAGCGTTTCAACATGCAGAGGCCTATGCCATTTGCCAAGCACTGATTGCCGAAGGGGTCATTGCCGACTTTCGTGCGCCTGAATATTTACGCATCGGCTTTGCACCGTTGTATAACAGCTACGCAGAAGTTGAGTCAGCAGTAAGCCGACTCGCAGTGATTATACAAGAGAAGCGCTACTTGAACGCAGAGTTCCAGCAGCGCAGTAAGGTCACTTAGAGTTTATTCCAAGCCTTGGAATTGGAAAGGTTCAGTCGCTACAAAGTAGGCGCTCGATTCGCCAGCATAGATTTGCTCGCTATCGAGCGCTAATTTTTTCACGTCAGCACCGACGCTGAAATCGACCTTGGCAAAATCGACCCAAACCGTGTTCGGCGTGAGCACGTTTTCAAAGTAGTAAATTAAGTTGCCTTGGTCAGCGACCACTCGCCAGCGTGTATTCGACAAGTGCGGCTCGTCTGGCGTCCCGATTCCATAAGGTACCGAGACATTGCGAACGACGCTCAACACGCTTGCCGCTGCTATTTTCGGGTCATTTGTCTGTGGGATCATATTCAAGTAATACGATGCACGCACAAATCGATCTGCGGCTTTACCTGTGCCGGGTAAAAACGCTTTACCAGGAACTGTCTCCCAATAACTCTTAATTGCGAGTTGCTCGGCAAATGGCGGGTCATTGGTCATGACTTGATAATCCCGACTATGATGGATTTCTAATTGACCATCGATATATTCGAAAATCGCGCTGTCGCCCGAAGCATCTGACAACGACAAATGGACAGTCGTAAACTTGTCTGTTCCTGGGATAAAGTCAGAAACAATTGCAAACGGAACATCTGTAAAAAACTCAACCGCTTCGGCAACTGTCGCAAAATTATCGAGCGCATACTGCCCCCATGCCGAGATAGTCAGGCCCGATTGTTCACCTTCAGGATCGAAAACTGGATATTCAGAAGCGACGAGCCAAAGCATGTTCGCCACTAAGCCCTTTTCATTCATGCCGTCAGGCGTCGAAATATCCCAAGAACTTGCAGCAACGCTGCCGTATTTCGAGGTCCACTGAATTGAATTGGGCCCGACCATGCCGCGGCGTTCCATGCCACGTGGGAATATCCACAAATTAGCTGGAATATCGATGGAAAAATCCATACTGCGACCGGTCAAAACCGTATTGTCCGGACCTAAATAAACCAACCGCGTGCAAGCTTGTGATTCGGAAACATGGGCTGCGGCCACAGCGAATACTGCCGCAGCAACGACCGTGAGAACTTTTTTCATTCAGATACCCCGATAATTACGACTTAATCTTACAGGTGTTAATTCCGAGTACCCGATATAAACCGCAGAACCGAAATATGCCGGTGGCGATTAAAGCAACACCGAGGATCCACCAGAAGTTGCCGGCATTAATACTCCACACCGCAATTAACAGACCCACGATAATTCGAATCATGCGGTCGATTTCACCAACGTTTGTCATTTTTGCCATGCTGTTTTCCTTTTTAGCTGAATGTGCCTGCTTAAGCGTAGACTAAGTTCTGAAATACCGCCTAGTCTATTTTTTGACTAAAGTTTAAACAGATAAATTGCAGGTTGAGGAAAACAGTGGCTTAATGGTGCATGACCAAATTAAGGTCACACATGAGTCATTCTTCAACCGCACATAACAATAAGAAAACGCGAGTTAACCCATGACAAGACCGGCATTTGCAGAACTAGCTGAGTACTTAGATTTACTACTCGAAGCCATTTGCGTGGTCGAGCCTAATCACCGTATCAGTTATGTGAGTCGCGGTGCTGAACGGGTTTTTGGGTATCGGCCAGACGAGATGGTCGGACGGATGATCTATGAATTCATGCATCCTGATTATCGCGAGGCGTCCCTGCGCCTTGCTGAGCACGTCAACGCCGGTGGTGACGTTGTCCACTTCGAGAATAAATATATTCACAAAGACGGACACGCCATTGATATTCACTGGACCACTCGTTGGTCGGAAAAAGACCAGGTTCGGGTTGGCGTTGCTCGGGATATTACCGAGCAAAAACGACTTGAAGTAGAGCGTGAAGCATTAATTGCCAAGCTTGAGGCGATGGCTCTGACTGATTCTTTAACCGGCCTACCCAATCGCGTTCTATTCGCGGATCGTGCCGATGTTGCTATCAGCCGTGCAAAACGCACAAGGCGCGGCTTTGGGGTCTTGTATATCGACCTAGACAAGTTCAAACAAATGAATGACGAAAAAGGTCACGCCTTC
>JAMCRH010000010.1 GCA_023380515.1 Gammaproteobacteria bacterium
GGGTACGACCGGCACTTTCGCTTGAATCGCAGTGTGGAATGCACCGGTTTTAAATGGCAGTAGGCCACGGCCATAGCTACGTGTGCCTTCAGGAAACATCCAGATCGAGAGCTTCTTATCTTGAATAGCCCGCACCGCAGTCCCGATTGTGCCATGTGCACGAGAACTATTTTTGCGGTCAATCAAGATATTCCCAGATAGCCAATACAATTGACCAAAGAACGGAATCCATTTGAGACTCTTCTTACCAATCGTCACGGTTCCTGGCAGCAAACTGCGGCTCATAGTGAAAATATCATAGCTGTTTTGGTGGTTGGCTATGTAAACAAACGGACCACCATTTTGAACGGACTCCGGAACACGAATCTCGAGTTCAATGCCGAGAAGTTTGTGCATACGCCCAAAAATATGGGCAAACAAAGCGGTGTTATTGCGGTGAAATGGCCGTAACAGGCAAAACAGTGAGCCGAAGACTCCAGCCAGAACAATAAAAACACCTAAAATCAGCAAACGAATTACAGCTAACATGTGTACTCTCAATCTAAAATTTGGCTCGCAGTATAACCTGAATGAACTTATTTTGACCAATAAAATTAAGGGATTTACTCTTTATGAGTAAATCCCTTTAAGCGTACAGATGTGTTAACTAACTCAAGATTCAGCGTCATTTTCCTGAATTTCTTGAGATTTTTCGGTCGATTCGAATGCGAGCGCATCCACTCGTTGCAGGCCTCGCGGCAGTTTATTGCCTCGACGACCACGTTCACCACGATAATGCTCGAGATCCGATGGCTTTAACTGCAGCTTGCGTTTACCCGCAAGCACGACCAAGGTCGCGTCTGCAGGCATGACAGTGACTGCTTGCACATATTCCTCACGCAACTTCGCTCGGCTCGAAGGGATACTAATCATTTTATTGCCCTTACCTTTCGCAAGCTGCGGTAAATCCGCCACTGGGAAGGCAAGTAAACGCCCTTCATTCGACACCGTCACAATCAAATCAGACTCAACGTTAGTGACGCGCTGTGGCGGCAAAACGCGAGCAGAGCTTGGTAATGACAACAGTGCTTTACCATTCTTCACGCGACTTTGCATATCGCTAAATTTCGCCACAAAACCGTAGCCGGCATCGGATGCGAGCAACCAAAGTTGCTCATCCTTACTCATCAATACTTGCGAAATACTCTCGCCCGTCACGAGACTAAAGCGCCCGGTTAGCGGCTCACCTTGTGTCCGTGCCGACGGCAATGAATGGGCTTCACAGCTATAACTGCGACCGGACGTATCAATAAAGACAACTGGCTGGTTGCTGCGCCCGGACGCCTGCGCTAAGAAACTGTCACCGGCTTTATAGCCTAGTGCTGAACCATCAATGTCGTTACCTTTCGCTGCTCGCACCCAGCCTTTTTGTGAGAGCACCACAGTCACCGGCTCTGACGGCGTTAATTCGCGTTCCGACAAGGCTCGAGCTTCTTTGCGTTCAACCAATGGCGAACGACGATCGTCGCCATATTTCTCGGCATCGGCCAAAAGCTCTTTCTTGATAAGCGTTTTCAAGCGGCGTTCAGAACCTAACAGCGTTTGCAGTGCATCACGCTCTTTCGCTAGCTCATCTTGCTCCGCACGTAGCTTCATCTCTTCCAATTTCGCTAAGTGACGTAACTTTAATTCAAGAATCGCTTCTGCTTGCGTGTCCGACAAACCGAAGCGGCGCATGAGCTCTGCTTTGGGTTCGTCTTCGTGACGGATAATTTCAATCACTTCATCAATGTTCAAGAACGCGATTAATAAGCCATCAAGGATATGTAAACGGCGTTCAACTTTGTCGAGTCGGAACTGTAAGCGCCGGGTCACTGTATTAAAGCGATATTGTAACCATTCGTTCAGGATGCTCAGTAATGGTTTAACCTGCGGTCGACCGTCAAGTCCGAGCATATTCAAGTTAACGCGGTAGTTTTTCTCGAGATCTGTTGTGGCGAAAAGGTGCGCCATCAGCTGCTCAACATCGACTCGATTCGAACGCGGAACAATCACCAAGCGCGTTGGATTCTCATGGTCTGATTCGTCTCGCAAGTCAGAAACCATGGGTAATTTCTTCGCCTGCATTTGTGCAGCGATCTGCTCTAAAATGCGAGCGCCTGAAGCTTGGTGTGGCAACGCATCAATCACGACTTCGCCATCTTCCATCACATAACGGGCGCGCATCTTAATGCTGCCGCGGCCGGTTTCATAAATCTTCTCGATATCTTCGGCAGGAGTGATAACTTCAGCATCGGTAGGATAATCTGGGCCCCGTACATGCTCCATGATGTCAGCCAACGTCGCCTTCGGTTGCTCTAACAACAAGGCACAAGCGTTGGCAACTTCGCGCGCATTATGCGGTGGAATATCGGTCGCCATACCAACCGCGATACCGGTTACACCGTTCAATAAAATATGGGGTAAACGCGCTGGTAAGATTTTTGGTTCGTCCATGGTGCCATCGAAGTTCGGCACCCAATCCGAGGTACCCTGTCCCAGTTCAGACAGCAGCACTTCACTAAAGCGCGAGAGGCGCGCTTCGGTATAACGCATTGCCGCAAACGATTTCGGGTCATCGGCGGAACCCCAGTTGCCCTGGCCGTCAACCAATGGATACCGATAGGAAAACGGCTGTGCCATGAGCACCATTGCTTCATAACAGGCTGAGTCACCATGCGGATGAAACTTACCCAACACGTCACCGACGGTTCGCGCAGACTTTTTATATTTCGCGACTGCCGATAATCCGAGCTCGGACATCGCATAAATGATTCGCCGCTGAACCGGCTTTAAACCATCACCAATGTGTGGCAACGCCCGATCCATAATGACATACATGGAATAATTCAAATATGCCTGTTCGGTAAATGCATGTAGTGGCTGTTGTTCAATATTTTCCAGTGCCGTACTCATAGCCAGTCCTGTTTTACTTATTTTAGTTTTGCTACCCAGCTTGCTCTGCTTGCTGTTCCTGTCACTCGCCTGCTTGTCTTAAGCGAGTTCGACCAGGTTGCCTTTACTTTCAAGCCAATCACGGCGGTCACTCGAGCGTTTCTTGGCGAGCAACATATCCATCAGTATTTCTGTTTGCTGCGGATCATCAACTGTCAATTGCACCAAACGACGGGTATTCGGGTCCATGGTCGTTTCGCGCAACTGCAGCGGGTTCATTTCGCCAAGGCCTTTAAAGCGCTGAACATTGATTTTGCCGCGTTTTTTCTCAGCTTCAATGCGGTCCAAAATTCCCTGCTTTTCGCTATCGTCGAGGGCATAAAAAACCTCTTTGCCAACGTCGATACGATACAGCGGCGGCATCGCCACATAGACATGACCGGCAGCAACCAGTGGCTGGAAATGCTTCACAAACAGCGCACACAGCAAGGTGGCAATATGTAGTCCGTCGGAGTCAGCATCGGCAAGAATACAAATTTTGCCATAACGGAGATTACTTAAATCTAGAGCCCCAGGGTCAACGCCAAGCGCGACCGATATATCATGAATTTCTTGCGATGCGAGAATCTGGTCCGGATCCACTTCCCAAGTATTGAGAATTTTACCGCGTAGTGGCATCACTGCTTGAAATTGACGGTCACGTGCTTGCTTCGCAGAGCCGCCTGCCGAGTCACCCTCGACTAAGAACAACTCACTACGGTCTGGGTCTTGGCTTGCACAGTCTGCTAATTTACCGGGCAACGCAGGTCCTTGTGTGACGCGTTTGCGGATCACCTTCTTCGCTGCTCGCATACGCCGCTGCGCACTTGAAATACAAAGCTCAGCAATTTGTTCCGCTAAGTCGGTGTGTTCATTAAGCCACAGACTAAACGCATCCTTCACCACACCACTGACAAATGCGGCCATTTGCCGTGAACTTAGGCGTTCTTTCGTTTGCCCAGAGAACTGCGGGTCAGACATTTTAACGGACAAGATATAACTACAACGGTCCCAGATATCTTCTGGCGTTAAACGTACACCGCGCGGCAATAAATTACGAAACTCACAAAAATCTCGCAGCGCTTCGAGCATGCCTTGGCGCAGGCCGTTGACGTGTGTGCCACCTTGAGCAGTGGGAATTAAGTTCACATAGCTCTCACCCAATCCATCGCCACCCTCTGGTAACCAAGTAACCGCCCACTCAGCGCCTTCTTCTGCGGCATGAAACTGGCCAATAAACGGTTCTTCTGGCAAGCGCGGTAGGTCTTGCAACGCTTCGGTGAGATAATCACGTAAACCATCTTCATAAAACCAAGTGGTTTCTTCGCTATTGACGTGATCTTTAAAGGTAATCGTTAAACCTGGACAAAGCACTGCTTTCGCGCGCAACTGATAACGCAGACGACTCACCGAAAACTTCGCTGAATCAAAATATTTAGGGTCTGGCCAAAAACGTACGCGAGTCCCTGTATTGCGTTTTCCAACCGTGCCAGTCACAGTTAAGTCCGAAACTTTATCGCCATGCTCAAATGCCATTTCATACACTTGGCCGTCGCGTCGAACTGTGACATCTACTCGGGTTGATAGTGCATTGACGACACTGATACCGACACCGTGCAAACCACCTGAAAACTGATAATTTTTATTCGAGAATTTACCGCCGGCGTGCAGCTTAGTCATAATCAGCTCAACCCCCGGCATTCCTTCTTCCGGATGAATATCGACCGGCATACCACGACCGTCATCGATCACTTCAAGCGAGTGATCCGCATGCAAAATAACTGCAATACTGCGTGCGTGGCCGGCTAACGCTTCGTCCACCGAGTTATCAATCACTTCTTGACCAAGGTGATTAGGCCGTGTCGTGTCGGTGTACATACCAGGACGGCGTTTTACCGGCTCTAAACCATTAAGGACTTCAATCGAATCCGCTTTGTAGTCTGTTGTCATAGGTGTGTATAGCTCGACTATGTAATGATGTTTTTGTAATTATATTTTTGTAGTGGCGTTTTTGTCGTTGTATTGACGCTAGCTAATTGCAACTCTATCATAATTATATTTTTTAGTGGCGTTTTTGTCGTTGTATTGACGCTAGCTAATTGCAACTCTATCAGCATTATTAATACAGATACTAGGTGTGGATGTCACTAACCTGCAAATTTAAAATGCGTCGTAGTCCGTCCAACCTGAAAGCATAGCTTGAGCCAGTCAGCCAAATGCAAATTTAACTGTAACTTTTCATCTCGCCCTTGTCCCGGACGTTCATTCACTGTTTGTATGGCAGTGAGACCTTCAACCCCTTGGCAGTCAACAATTTCCGCCATGCGAGCGTCATGATAGAGGCGCACAATAAATGCAGCGCGAACAAAAGCATGACCATGTGGCTCAAGTTGCTCAATTGCAATATCCGTGGTGTAACGCGCCGAAGATTTTTCGGAAATTCGAAACTTTAGTTGTTCGCCGACGAGTAATTCGCGCTCGAGCTTTTCTGGCTCGCGCCCAAGCAAGCGTTGCAGCGCGGCGTAGTTGCGCTCCGCTAAACTATGTAACGCCTGTAAGTCTGGTATATAGCGCTTTTTATTCAATGGTGGAATATCCCCATGCTTGGCGAAAACGGTTCAAGTGTATGGCTAACCATTGTAACCCAATGACTGTGGCAGCGTTATCGACTTCACCATTCTCGAGCATTGCCATGACATCAGTACGCGCGAGTGGTGTCACTTTAATATCTTCATGTTCACTGGCCAGCCCGCCGAACTCAGCTGCACTTGTCGCATCAACTTGAGCTAAATAAATATAAATACGTTCGGTCATGCCACCAGGGCTCGACAGGTAACTTAAAGCATAGTGCAGTGACTGCGCGGTCAAACCTGCCTCTTCCTGTAATTCGCGATGAGCAACCTCTTCTTTGGTTTCACCGGGATCAACCATACCAGCAACAAGTTCGCGTAACCAAGGCGTTGGGCTGCTCGCAATTGCCCCAACTCGGAACTGCTCAAGCATGACAATCTGGTCATGCACCGGGTCATAGGGGATCACAACCACCGCATGACCGCGATCCATAATCTCGCGACGCATGTATTCACTCCAAGCGCCATTGAAAAGTCGGTGTCTCAAGGTTGTTACTTGCACTCGAAAGAAGCCACGATATACTTCTTTTGTTTCAATAATTTCCACGTCATCGCGACTAAATTGACTCATGCGATACTCCTCTTGAGATGGTCAACGTCATTCGTTTGCGCAAGCGCAAGCCTACCGTTAGCTGGCTCGAGCTGCAAGTTATCTCAGCGTGGTAGCGATATGTCGCAGGAATGACCAACATTAGCTATACCTAATATACATACTTAAATAATCTGGTACACTAGGCAAAATTTCGAATTCGAGCTGCAAAGTTTGTCACAATGGATGACCTTTGTGGTGATATCAGGCTACACTAACAGCAATTGATGAACGGCACTGATGCGCTGTACCTTTTTTGATAAAGGAATCCACGAACAATGAAGATGAAATGTTTAGCTGTTGCACTCACCATGAGCCTTGGGCTTTCTGTTATTCCGGCTCAAGCAACCGACCTAACCGATATTTATCGTTTAGCCCTAGAGAATGATCCACGACTTCTTCGTGCAGCAGCAGACCGCGACTCAGCGAAAGCTGGTGTCGATGTCTCGCGTGCCGACTGGTGGCCACAAATTAATCTCGGCGTAAATTACTCAGATAGCAAATCTGACGGCGTCAATACGACTGACGATGGTTTTGTAGTCCGCACCACCAATACCACCTCGTTTAGTCAAGAAGTGTCATTGTCGCAAACCGTGTTCAACCTTGGCACTTGGCGTGCTACGGGAATCACGGAAAAACAAGCTTATCAAGCCGAAGTCAATTATTTACTCGCGCGTCAACAACTTATGCTGCGCGTGACCAATGCTTATTTCGCCGTGTTACAAGCGCAAGACAGTCTCGAGTTTGTGCAAGCAGAAAAGCGCGCCATTGAGCGCCAACTTGAGCAGACTAAGCACCGTTTCTCGGTCGGTCTGACAGCAATTACCGACGTCCACGAAGCACAGGCACAGTTCGACAACGCTGTTGCGCAGGAAATTCAAGCGCAAAACCGGGTAGAAATCACGCTCGAAGGTCTGCGTGAAATCACCGGTCGTCAGCATTCTGATATTTTCCGTTTAAATACCGAACGGTTTGAGCCAGTTCGTCCCGACCCACAAGGTGTTGAGCGCTGGATTCAGCTTGCCCACGATCGTAACTTGCAATTATTGATTAGCCGCAGCGGGTTAGAAATTGCCGAGCAACGCATTGAGCTAGCGCGCGCAGGTCACTACCCACGGGTGAGCTTGAATGCGAGCTATTCAAATCGCGACCAAGACACGAGCAGCGCTGCCGGCAGCCGCAATGTCAGTGGCTTAAATTCGCGCAACATCGGTCTGCAACTTACTTTGCCACTGTATTCTGGTGGACGTACAGTTGCTAGCACCGAGCAAGCGCGTGCCGACTATGTATCGGTTAGCCAAACTTTAGAAGAGAATCGCCGTTTAGTTGAGCGCGAAGTGCGTAGTGCATACTTTGATGTGGTTGCGAGCATTTCCAGTATTCGTGCATTTGAACAAGCTGTGATTTCAGCAGAAAGCGCTCTTAACGCCACACAAGTCGGCCTTGAAGTTGGTACTCGTACCATAGTTGACGTGTTACAAAGCACGCGTAACCTGTTTAACGCCCGCCGCAATTTGTCAGAAGCTCGCTACACTTACGTCAATCGTATTTTGGCCTTGTACCAAGCCGCTGGCATTATCTCTGAAAGCGATTTGTTGACGATTAACGACGGCTTAGTTGCACCGCAATCGCAATAAACTCGTTTGGCGTGACTAGCCAATGAATAGTCACCATCAGAAAAAAGCCGGCCTCTGGTCGGCTTTGCTTTTTCTCTCGTCTGTCCGTTAGAATCAAGAAAAACATCAAGGATCATGCGTGGCTGAGCAAAATAACCAACATTCCGTCGAACTTCCGCGTTTTCGCGCCTACTTTTTGCATCCTAAGTTCTGGCCAACCTGGCTTGGCATCGGTTTTATGTATCTACTTTCGTGGCTGCCTTTTCGCGTTCAGTTAGCCCTTGGTCGACTAATTGGCCGCGTGTTCTATCGCGCATTCCCGAAACGGGTAAAAGTAGCTCGACGCAATCTTGAATTGTGCTTTCCAGACATGGCCAGCGCAGAACGCGAAGCATTAATTAAACGCAATTTTCAGAATACCGGCATTGCCCTCTTAGAAACTGGCATGGCTTGGTGGTGGCCAGACTGGCGGATGCGTCGAATCTTGAAAGTTGAAGGTTGGGAGCACGTCGAACAAGCTGAGCGTGACGGTAAAGGTGTCTTTCTCTTGTTGTTTCACTTCTTATGTTTGGAAGTTCATGCGCGCGTCTTTGGTTTAAAGAAGCCGTCCGTTGGTTTGTATCGCCCGCACAATAACCCTGTAATGGAGTATCTCCAAACGCGAGGCCGTAGCCGCAGTAACAAATACATGATTCGCAAAAAGGATGTGCGTGGCATGATCGCAGCACTCGACAGCGGCGAAGTCTGTGGCTACTTGCCCGATCAAGATTATGGTCGCAAGCGTGCTGTTTATGTCCCCTTGTTTGCGGTGCCAGACGCAGCAACAACGACAGGGACTAGCCTGTTTGCTAATAGCGCGGACTGCGTCACCTTGATTTCTACTTGTGAGCGTTTGCCAAACGCCGAAGGCTATTTGTTGCGCGTTTTACCTGCGCTTGAAGCTATCCCCAGTGGTAGCGACGAAGAAGACGCACGGCGAGTCAATCGTGAGGTTGAACGAGCCGTCAAGAGCATGCCAGATATGTATATGTGGATGCATCGAAGGTTCAAAACGCGCCCGCATGACGACTTACCAAGTTACTACGCTCATGCAACTAGCACCCAAGCAAATACCACCGCCAATGGTGATTAAGAGTCTGTAGACAAAGCAAACACGCGCTGCCAAATACCTCGCACCGTGTTTGCTTGCTCAGAAAAGTCACGTTCACTTAAGCGCCCTTGTTCCGCTAATGCGAGCCGGTGAAGTTCAATCCGGTAGACTTGGTACGCTTCAATTAATTGAATGGCCTCGCCCTCACTCAATAGCTTCGCTGCCGCTGCAATTTCGAGAATGCGAATATTGTCAGTCCAAATAGCTAAGTCTGGAACCTGCTGGCTATTCGCCAACACTAAATACTGCGTAATAAATTCAATATCGGCGACACCGCCTGGCATTTGTTTCACATCGACCTGTCGTTCACGCTGCTGCCAAAGATGATTACGCATTTTGTCGCGCATAGCGAGGACGTCACTACGTAAACTATCAAGGTCGCGTGCACGGCAGAGGGTATTCTTGCGAATTGCCGAGAACTGTTCATACAAAGAAGCATGACCATAAACCATTCGTGCGCGAACCAGAGCTTGCAGCTCCCAAGTCCAAGCATCGTTAACCAGATACTCGCGCAACGTACTCGCCCGCACGACTAACAAACCAGCCTGACCGGAAGGCCGCAATCGCATATCGACGTCATACAACACACCGGTCATGGTCCGGGTGGTAAACAAATGCAGAACACGCTGTGCCAAGCGCAAATAAAACTGCTGCACGTCAAGCGGCTTAGCACCATCGGTTTCACCTTGATTATCGTCGGCACTAATAAACACTAAGTCGAGGTCAGAACCATACCCGAGTTCGTAGCCACCAAGCTTGCCATAGGCAATGACCGCAAAACCGGTGTCACTCTCGTCGCGCCCAGGCGGACAACCATGTGTCGCTGTCAGTTGACGCCACGCGAGCAATACCACTTGTTCAATAATAGCTTCGGCAAGAAAAGTTAAATGATCGCTAACGCGCATTAAGTGCACGCCTTCATTAAGGTCAGCTGCCGCAACTTTTAATTGAAAAATTTGTTTTACCTGTCGTAGCGCATCCATTTGTGCTTCGGCATCATCAACTGGCAATCTTAATAAGTACTCACTAACACGATGCCGATATGATTCAACTGCAGGCAACTGATAGAGCTGGACTGGATCAATTAATTCGTCGAGCAGTAAGGGAAACTTCGCCAGCAAATGCGCAATCCATGGGCTTGCTTGGCAGAGAAAAGTCAACTGCCGACGGGCGTCACGGTTTTCTGCAAGCAGTTCCAAATAAGTAGTCCGCGAGACAATTTGCCCTAGTACTTCAAACACTCGCGGCAATACTTGCTCTGCATGTGGATATTTCAGTGCCCCTTCGATTAAAGCTGGCACTAAGTTGGCTTGGAGCTCACGACCTCGCGGTCCCGAAGGTCGTTTACGCAGCAATGTTCGAAACTCACTAATCGCCTGCCAACAAGCTTGCGGATCACGAGCACCTGCTTCAGTTAGCACTTCAATCGCAGTTTCATCTGCGAGTAAATCTTGCCACAGAATCGCAAATTCACTTTCATCCATGGCTTGCAGGTCTTCTTCGCCGCCGATGGCGTCAATAAAATGACGATGAATTGCAGCCATGTGCTCTTGCGCTTCGGTTAATAATGCTTGCCAGCCCTCTTCGCTTTGAGCATATCCACAAGCTGCTAGTACGCGCCAGCGTGTTAACCAATCCTTTGGCAGAGTTTGGGTTTGTTCGTCATTAATCTGCTGCAGGACATGCTCAAGTTTGCGCAACCACGAATAGCCTTGCAGTAAGTCAGCAATAGCGCCAGCTTCGAGATGTTGCAGATCCTCACACGCGGATAGTGCTGCCAATAATGACCGTGTCTGCAGCTGATTCTCACGCCCTCCACGAATTAACTGAAACACTTGGGTGACAAACTCGACTTCACGAATACCGCCCGGACCGAGCTTGATATTATCGGCAACGCCTTTGCGACGTGCTTCTTGATTGATCAAGAGCTTCATCTTACGCAGCGCATCAATGGCGCTATAGTCAAGGTAACGCCGATAAATAAACGGCCGTAACATAACGCGAACTTGCTCAGCCAAATCCGCCGAAGTATTGAGAACCCGCGCTTTGATCATCGCATAGCGTTCCCACATGCGGCCTTGTTCATGGTAGTAGTCTTCAAGCGCACTCAGGCTTGCGACCAACGGGCCTGATTGGCCAAAAGGACGCAGGCGCATATCGATACGAAACGGTTGACCGTCGGCAGTTGGCTGCCCTAACAGCTTTAGCAGTTGTTGCGCCACCTTCTGGTAATACACATCGAATGCAACCGCTTGGCGTCCGCCGCGGGTTTCGCCTGCGTTAGGAAAGGAAAAAATCAAGTCGATATCCGAAGAGAAGTTCAACTCTTCACCACCGAGCTTGCCCATGGCTAAAACGATTAAGGGCAATTCCTCGTCGTTATCATCAAGTGCACGACCATAGCGAGCTGCCAATGAATCGGTAATCGCCGCAAG
>JAMCRH010000011.1 GCA_023380515.1 Gammaproteobacteria bacterium
CATGGGTTACCTGGCATCGGACGCGATTCAAGTTTAATTAAATTTAACTGATGCTCGCGCAACACGATGAGCGCATCAGCGAGCGCACCGGGTTGGTTATGGGTTGCCATGATCAGGCTGGTGCGAGCAGGCAGTTGTTGTGGTAGATGGACCGGGTGACGTTGAACTAGTATAAAACGCGTCTGGTTTTCCGGCTGATCGGCAAGATTGCCGGCGGTTGCAATCAAGTTAAATAACGCACCGCCATTTTGCGAACCCAAAGCCGCGAACCCCGGTTCGGTTTGGGCGGCGACATATTCCATGGCATGGGCCGAAGACGGATAAGCGAGCACTTGGACACCGTCAAGTTGGCTTAGATATCTTGAACATTGCGCAATTGCTTGCGGATGGCCATAAATGGTATGAATCTTTTCCTGCTCATGTTCCGGCCGCACTAAAATCTGATGTTCAACGGAAAGGTATGTTTCAGCGACAATATGTAGGTGCGTGTGGCGTAATAGGTCATAGACCTCGTTAATGGAGCCTGAAGTTGAGTTTTCAATCGGTAAAATACCAAGCGGAGCGCGACCTTCTTCGACCGCTGCCAAAATTTCTTGGAAGCTATCGCAAGAGATGCCATGAAAACTGCATTGCCGCCGTGTTGCGTAACCAAGTGCCGCCTGATGCGAGTAACTTCCTGCTGTGCCTAAGTGAGCAATCGTCATGGCACCGGGATGTTCGCTTTGTTGCATCCACGCTTGCTGGGTGAGCACCGAGTCTTCGATAATGACTTGATAAAGACGCGCTAGATAACTGGGGTCGAGGCCAAGTTTTCGTCCTTGCTCCATAATGGTTAGGAGTAATGAGGCTTCGCGCTCGGTATCACGTACCGACCCTTCCTTTTCCGCTTTATATTTTGCGACGGCGAGAGCAATATCACGTCGCTCTGCGAGGGCTCGAATGATGCGCTGATCAATTGATTCAATCCTGTCACGCAGGTCTTTTAGTTCCATTCTCACGTCCAATCATTAATGAAAAAACACCACGGGTACAAAATAGCATGAAAACAACTGAAATTTCCCTGCTGTTTTTGCTTTTACAGTGGTTCCTCAACGAAAGCTAAGTCATCGACTAGAGTGTGGTATAACTAACAAGCCAAGCAGCGACAAGAGGCTCAACGTCGCAGCAAATTGAAATCAATTAAAAGGACGAAAGCATGATCATTGCAATGTTGATGATGATGGCAGTCAATGCAGACACGCAGACTGAAACGCAAACGGTACATGAGAGTCCTCATGTCGCCTTTTTTGATAGCTTACAGACGCTTTGCGGTCAGGCATTTTCCGGTCAAAGAATTGTTGAGCGCCCGGGGCGAGATTTACTCGCTGGCGATGAAGCCTTGGTGGTGCACTTTCGAAAATGTTCAGAGACTCAGGTCTACGCTCCATTTCATATTGAACGGCCAGCCCAAGGCGATTGGGATCGTTCGCGAACGTGGATTTATACACTACATGATGATCACCTAACGCTCAGCCATGACCATCGGGAACCTGATGGCTCAGACTCTGAAGAAACGGGCTATGGTGGGTTCACAACGTCTCCGGGCACTACTCAGCAACAAATGTTTATCTTTACCGAGCGCACCGGCGAACAAGGTGAGATTCTTGGTTGGCGAATTGAATTAGTTCCGGGCGAACGCTACAGCTATGGCACGATGGCTGATGGTGAATGGACTTGGCGGGTGGATTTCGACTTAACGACGAACATTCCAACGCCACCAGCACCTTGGGGTTATGAAGGGCGGGAATAGTGACGGTTCGGTCGGGGAGAATGCGGTAAATCGACGACCCTGTGTCGAAATCGCGAATTTCATGTTTATAAATGCGGCGAAATTCGGGATAATGCCGGAGATTTAACAGCGACGCTGTCTCTTTACTGCTGCTACTCATAGGGTCTCTCGTGGGAAAAACAACCATTATTGCTATTGCCGGTCCGTCGGCGTCCGGAAAAAGCCTTTTTGCCTCAACTGTTTATCAAGAACTTGTGGCGGAGCTTGGCGGTGAGCGTATCTCGGTGTTGTCAGAAGACGCCTATTATCGCGATCAAAGTCACTTGCAATTAGAGCAGCGAGTTTTGACTAACTATGACCACCCGAGTGCCTTCGAGCATGAATTACTTGCTGCGCATTTGCGCCAGTTACGTGCAGGTCAGTCGGTGGAAATGCCGCAGTATAGTTATAAAGAGCATACGCGCTTGCAGAATACCATCACGGTGACGCCGGCGCGGGTGATTTTGGTTGAAGGTATCTTGCTGTTGTGTGACCCACAGTTACGTGAGCAATTTGATATTTCCGTGTTTATGGACACCCCTCTCGACATTTGCCTCTTACGTCGTATTAATCGAGACATCGAAAAACGTGGTCGTTCACTTAGTTCGATTACCGAACAGTATGAACAATATGTGCGGCCCGCTTTTTTTGATTTTATCTTCCCTTCCAAGCAATTTGCCGATTTAGTCGTCACGCGCGGTGGACAAAATGAAATCGCTATCGACATTATTAAAACAAAAATTAGACAGTTGCTTGCTGAGTAATGCTAAGCTCAGCGATTAGGAATCAGAATAAGTTCGACCGAAAGGATAAGAAAGCATGATTAGCCTCATTGGTATGGCCGTGTTGTTGCTCGTGGCCTTTGCGTTTTCAACCGCAAGAAAAAATATTCGCTGGCGCACGGTAGGCTTAGCCTTTGCACTGCAAGCAGGCTTAGGAGCGTTTGTATTATATGTGCCCGTTGGCCAAGACATTTTAGGAAACATTGCTTTTGGCGTTGCCGCAGTCATTGACTTTGCCGGCGCCGGCATCTCGTTCTTGTTTGGTGATCTTGGTAATTATTCGCAAGGCTTTATTTTTGCCATCCATGTCTTGTCCGTCATTATCTTTTTCTCGGCACTGATTTCAGTGTTGTATCACATTGGCATCATGACCAAAGTGATCAACCTAATTGGTGGCGCATTGCAAAAGCTACTCGGAACGAGCCGACCAGAGTCGATGTCCGCTGCTGCGAACATTTTTGTCGGTCAAACAGAAGCCCCTTTGGTTGTTCGGCCATTTATTCCAAATATGACCCGTTCAGAGTTATTCGCGGTCATGGTCGGTGGTTTAGCGTCGATTGCGGGCTCAGTGCTTGCTGGTTACGCGGGTCTTGGTATTGAACTAAAATACCTGATTGCTGCATGTTTTATGGCGGCTCCAGGTGCGCTTCTCATGGCCAAAATTATTGTGCCAGAAACTGAAGAGCCGAATAATGAACTAACGCACATTCCGACCGAAGAGCGTCGCGCTAACGTCATTGACGCAGCGGCATCCGGTGCTTCAAGCGGTATGCAGCTTGCCTTGAACGTTGGTGCTATGTTGCTCGCGTTCGTTGCCTTGATTGCGATGATTAACGGTATTCTCGGCTGG
>JAMCRH010000012.1 GCA_023380515.1 Gammaproteobacteria bacterium
GTGAAGGCCGTGGCTGTGAAGGTCCTTGGGGCACGCACATTAAACTGAAACTTGATCACTTAGGGCGTGACGTACTTGAGTCTCGTTTGCCAGGTGTATGTGACTTAGCGAAAACCTTCGCCCACGTTGACCCGGCAGAAGAGCCGATTCCAGTGATTCCAACCTGTCACTACATGATGGGTGGTATTCCAACGGACGTAAATGGTCAGGCGCTACAAATTGATGCGAATGGCCAAGCGACGCCAATCCAAGGCTTGTTTGCATGTGGTGAGATTGCCTGTGTATCAGTGCACGGTGCGAACCGCTTAGGTGGTAACTCATTGCTTGACCTAGTGGTATTCGGTCGTGCAACGGGTCTGCACTTAGGTGAAGCGTTAGCAGCAAACGTAGAAGCACGCGAAGCTTCTGCCAGCGATATTGAAGCTGCCATGGCACGTACTAATCGCTGGGAAAACACCCAACAAGGTGAAGACCCTGCACAGATTAAGAAAGATCTGCAAAATTGCATGCAAATGAACTTCTCGGTATTCCGTGAAGGCGACGCCATGGAAAGTGGCTTGCAGGAATTGAAAGAAATTCGTGAGCGCTTAAACAATGCTCGCTTGGACGATACCAGCTCTGAGTTCAACACTCAGCGTATCGAGTGTTTGGAATTAGACAACTTGATGGAAACTGCCTATGCAACAGCGGTTGCAGCAAACTACCGTCAAGAAAGTCGCGGTGCGCACAGCCGCGCTGACTTCCCAGACCGTGATGATGAAAACTGGCTCGTACACACAGTGTTCCGTCCAGAAAATGATTCTATGGTGAAGCGTGAAGTGAATATGTCGCCGAAGACTCGCGAAGCGTTCCCACCTAAAGCGCGTACTTACTAAGAGGGCTTAACGATGAAAAAAATTACCTTTTCGGTCTATCGTTACAACCCTGATGTCGATGCTAAGCCTCGCATGCAGGATTACACCCTGGAAATGGAAGAAAACCAGGACATGATGGTATTGGAAGCGCTGATTAAGCTGAAAGAGCAAGATCCAAGCTTAGCGTTTCGCCGCTCATGCCGTGAAGGGGTGTGTGGGTCTGACGGCTTTAACATGAACGGTAAGAACGGCCTTGGCTGTATTACGTCAGTGTCGTCATTGAAATCAAACAAAATTGTCGTGCGTCCATTACCTGGCTTGCCGGTCATTCGTGACCTTATCGTTGATATGGAGCAATTCTATCATCAGTATGAGCGCGTCAAGCCGTATTTGATTAACGACAGCAAGACGCCGCCTGCGCGCGAGCATCTGCAGAGTCCAGAAGAGCGTGCTAAGCTTGATGGTCTGTACGAGTGTATTTTATGTGCATGTTGTTCGACGTCGTGTCCATCATTTTGGTGGAATCCTGATAAATTCGTCGGCCCTGCAGGCCTGTTGCATGCGTATCGCTTCTTAGCGGATAGCCGTGATACAGCGACTGAGCAGCGCTTAGACGAATTGGACGACGCCTTTAGCGTGTTCCGTTGCCACGGCATCATGAACTGCGTTAACGTGTGTCCTAAAGGATTGAACCCGACCAAAGCAATCGGTCACATTAAATCTATGCTATTGAGCCGTGCGGTGTAATCCACCGCCGTTTTTTGCTAGTTTCAGATGAAAGGAAAAGCAATGCAAGATGGTGCAATGCAAGCCTGGATCGAGTCTTCTCACTTAGCTGGTGGCAACATCGGCTACATTGAGGACCTCTTTGAGCTGTATTTGGATGACCCGAGCGCCGTCGGGGATGAATGGCGCGAATTCTTTGATGGCATGCCAACTAGTGGTGTGGATATCAAACACAGCGAAGTGCGTGAACAGTTTCGCGAGATGGCTAAAAATAAGTTGAAGCTTTCAGGCTCGGCGAATGCCGGCAACTCTGAAATGTCAGAGAAGCAAGTGAAAGTCTTACAGCTAATTAATGCCTATCGGTTTCGCGGTCACCAACACGCCAATCTCGACCCTCTAGGCTTGTGGAAACAAGAGCAAGTTGCAGACTTAGCTCTTGAGCACCATTCGCTCAGCAAAGATGATTACGCGACTGAGTTCAATGTTGGATCTTTGGCAATTGGCAAAGACACTGCAAAGCTTGGCGACATTCACGCTGCACTTGAGAAAATCTATTGTGGTTCGATTGGTGCTGAGTACATGCATATCGTGTCCACTGAAGAGAAACGTTGGATTCAACAGCGTTTGGAATCTCAATTAGGCCAGCCTAAGTTCGACGCAGACATGCAAAAGCGTTTGCTTCAAGAACTTACCGCAGCAGATGGCTTGGAAAAGTATCTTGGTTCTAAATTCCCGGGCGCCAAGCGCTTCTCCCTTGAGGGTGGCGACAGCTTAGTCCCGCTTATCAAAGCCTTGATCCATCGCGGCGGCGAGAATGGTGCCAAAGAAGTGGTCATCGGTATGGCGCACCGTGGTCGTTTGAACGTCCTGATCAACGTGCTGGGTAAGCATCCCCAAGAATTATTCAATGAGTTTGCCGGTTTAGGTATCAAATCAGAGAAATCTGGTGATGTGAAATACCATATGGGCTTCTCTTCAGATTTTGCCACCAAAGGCGGTAACGTCCACCTTGCACTAGCATTCAACCCGTCACACCTGGAAATTGTGAACCCGGTTGTTATGGGCTCTGTGCGTGCACGCATGGAACGCCGTGGCTGTCAGGACGGTAGCCAAGCGTTACCTATCACAATCCATGGCGATGCGGCGATTGCGGGCCAAGGTGTGGTACAAGAGACCTTTAACTTGTCACGCACTCGCGCCTTTGGTGTCGGCGGTAGTATTCGTATCGTGGTCAACAACCAGGTTGGCTTTACCACGTCGAAGCAAGAAGACGCGCGTTCAACGCAGTATTGTACGGATATTGCGAAAATGGTGCAGGCACCGATTTTCCACGTCAACGCCGACGATCCTGAAGCGGTTCTGTTCGTGTCTCAACTAGCCGTTGATTACCGCAATGCGTTCAAGCGCGACGTGGTGATTGATTTGGTATGTTACCGTCGTCATGGTCACAATGAAGCGGATGAGCCGAATGCGACTCAGCCACTGATGTATCAAAAGATTAAAAAGCACCCAGTTCCACGTGAGCTGTATGCAAAACGTCTTTTAGAAGCCAAAGTGATTGACGACAAGTTCGCCAAGCAGTTAGTGGCGGATTACCGTGACGCCCTGGATAAAGGCGATTGCGTAGTCGAAGAGTGGCAGCCAATGAAGGCCCATTCAGTGGACTGGTCGCCGTTTGTCGATAACGACTGGGACGTCGACTACGACTCACGTATGACTGTTGAAGAACTTGAAGACTTAGCCTTGAAGGTGAGTCATGTACCTGAAGGCTTCAAGTTGAATTCACGCGTGGCCAAAGTGTACGAAGAGCGTGTCAAAATGGCCAACGGTGAGCGTAAGCTCGACTGGGGTATGGCTGAGATGCTGGCGTACGCGAGCCTGGTCAAGCACGGTCATGGTGTGCGTATGGTTGGTCAAGATAGCGGCCGCGGCACATTCTTCCACCGTCATGCGGTTCTGCACAACCAAAAAGACGCGAAAACCTATATGCCGTTGCAGCACATTGCTGACAATCAGGCCAAGATTGAAATCTATGATTCTGTCTTGTCTGAAGAAGCGGTTATGGCGTTTGAATACGGTT
>JAMCRH010000013.1 GCA_023380515.1 Gammaproteobacteria bacterium
TGCAGTTCAGCTAGTGATTCCCCTTACCGGGCTCACAGAGGACTTCCACCTCCAAGTCATCCTGCCAGCACCACCTGCACAGGAACAGCGCCCGTCAAGGCGCTACGCGCCATGCCTGGCGCACCAATAAAAAGCCCGCATTACGCGAGCTTGCACCGGCACCAATACTACCAGCCTCAAGTAAAACAACGTGCTTGTTATAGTCTTTCGCTAACGCCACAGCAGCATTTAGGCCGGTGTAACCAGCGCCGATCACAACCACATCAGCTTGCGCAGGCAATGCCACCGAATCCGTGTCTGGAAACGGTGTCACTGCTTGCCAATAGGTTGCCATACCGGCTTCATGAAACGCCGGTATGGTTTTACTTGTCAGTGGATCATACATGGAAAATTCCTAGTCGAACGTTCACACTTATAAACCAAAGATAACTTTTTCACTCTTCAGCATGCGAGTTACTACCCATACCAAGACAGCGGTCAACGTCAGTGTGACGAGTCCGCCAACGCCGACATGCAGCCAATTAATGGCCTGGCCACCAATAGTATTGAGTAACATTTGGTGCTGTGAGGTCACCGGTAGCACACTCAACAACGGGTGCTCAACGCGGCTGAATTCAATCCCGAAAATCACTGCCACTGGAATAAACATAACCAACGAGATATAGGTTTGCGCTTCTTTGAATGATTTCGCCCGGAAGCTGACAAACAGCTGCAAAATACTCGCCAATAAGGCCAAGGGAATCAGGGTAACGATCATCTGTGCCTGACTAACGGCTGACAGACTAAATTCAATTCCGAGTTTTTCCAGCGGTACAAACACGAACACCAACGGGATCATCAAGATACTCAGCACCGCACCCACAAACGCAAAGGTGGCGGCCGCTCCGGCTTTTGCCATCACCAGCCAATGAGTTGGAATCGGTTGGGCCAACAAAAACTCCAGCGAGTTACGTTCCCGTTCACCGGCACTGGTATCAATAGCCACATTCATGCCAGAGAAGAAAATCGCCATCAACACAAACACCATAACAGTGCCCAAAATTAGTGCGGCACGTGACTCTTTGGTGGCTGTGTCTTGTTTGTCGACCACGAGCGGACGAATCACTTCAGCGCTAATACCACGCAAGGTTAAACGCTGCCCCGCAATGGTACTGCTATACTCGCGAATCGCTGTTTCCACGCGATTACGTTGGCTACTCTCGCTGCGCACTGAGTAATCGGCTCGCACAACGATATTGATCATCTCTGCGCGCGCTAACTTGTCTTGGTAATCCTGCGGAATAATGACATCGATATCTCGTGCTTTATTCTCTTCTGTACCCGCAAAAATGCGCCGCGAGCCAAGAAAATCGACAAATGCCGGCGCATATTCGGCACCTTCGATATTCACATACACATCGCTTTCAGACACTGCGTCATTGATAATCGCCATAAAGGCGACTGCCATTAAAACCGGTCCGAAAAATGCGTAAGACATAGCGGCCATGAGGCTACGACGATCACGAATCGCGTCGAGCATCTCTTTGCGCCAGATAGTAAAAAATAGCGATTTCATAGCATGATGCCCTCTTCAGTTCCGATTAACTGCACAAACGCTTCTTCAAAGCTGCTTTGGCCGGTGCGTTCACACAGCTCTTGCGGTGTTCCTTCCGCCACGACCTGTCCTGCCACCATAATCACAACGCGGTCACAGAGTGCCGCGACTTCTTGCATGACATGGCTGGAAAACAGGATGCAACGCCCCTGCTCACGCAGGCTGTACAGCAGTTCACGGAGGATCCGTGTACTCATGACGTCAAGGCCACGACTCGGCTCGTCGAGGATTAAGTTTTGGGGTTGGTGCACAATCGCCTGGCCGAGCGCCACTTTCATGCGTTGACCTTGCGAAAACCCGGCCGTCTTACGGTCGGCAATATCTTGCATACCTAAGTCGTCGATGACTTTCTGCACTGCCTCGGCACCGGCTTTGCCATGCAAACCATGTAATGCAGCAAAATAAGCGATGTGCTCGCGAGCGGTTAGGCGTTCTTGCAGACCGAATTTATCGGGAAAAATACCAATGCGCCGACGCACTTCCAATGGCTTTTGACTGGCATCAATTTGATCCACCATTGCGGTACCTTGGTCGGCATGAATTAAACCATAGATACTGCGTAAACAAGTGGTTTTGCCGGCGCCGTTAGGGCCCAACAAGCCAGTGATCTCGCCGTCTTTTGCCTCGAAAGACAAACCACGCAGCGCTTTTACGTCTTTATAAGACTTCTCTAGTCCTTGTGTAGTAATCATGCTTACATCCCCGCTGCGTTAACGTTGCGTACAAACGGTAACAACCGTGTTTGCTCCAAACACTTGCCATCCACTTCCGCTGTTGGGTTCTGTAAAAAGCGGTCGATCATACGGTTGGCACAGGTGTGGCTAAAGATCGTATGGCCACCGTGTTCGGCTACAAAATGCTGGCTGTTTGGTAAGGTTTCTGCGGCTAAATCACCCCACTCTGGCGGCGTGACCGGGTCTTGCCGACCTGACAACAATAGGGTCGGAATTTCGCTATACACAGGTTGTGCATGATCGAGACCTGCGAGCGGTTCTACCGGCCACCCGTTACACATGCGTTGAAACTCACGTGCGACACTGCCGCCAATAAAGCGGTTGTCGGCATCGCGCGCCAATAATTCGGCGTCTGCTCGTGGTAAGTCTTCTTGGCACAACACGGACATCATCAGGCCCATGTACAAAGGTGAATTGGTTTCAAAACTACCCGCTAAACCACTAATGGGTCGCCAGTTGCCGTTTGCCGCTTCGCGAATCGCCAGTGGCATCAGTTGCCGTGAGCGCGGTGAGTAGAGGGCTGCACGCAAAATGCTCGCTAACCGTGTTGCGGTCACTAATACTTCATGCGGTTCGTCACTGCGGGCATCACGAATGGTCAAACGCTGCGGCTGTTCAAGAAGTTGCTCACGCAATGCGTAGTAGGTCGCACTAATATCGCCAAACTCTTCTAAACAACCTTCTTGGGCCGCACAATCCGCGTTCATAATATCAAATGCGCGTTGGCTAAACGTCCCGAACGGGCCAATCACTACTTGCGTTGGTGCGAGGCCATCAAGTACAACACTGCGCAGCGTCTCAGGTTTCTCGCGCACCCATACCAGTCCAGCGCGTGTGCCATAGGAGCCGCCATATAAATTGACCTGCTGATAGCCCAATGCAGCCCGGACGCTATCGAAATCGCGAATAGCGTTTACTGTATTGTAGTGTTGAAAATCAATCTCTTGTTGGCTTTGAATATCCGCCGCACAGCCTGCAGCAATACCAGTCAGATCAACTTGGTCGTCTGGCACCAACATGTCACCTAAATCGCCGAGTGGGCATTCGAGCGGGTTTGACTGCCCAGTACCGCGTTGGTCAACAAGAATGATATCGCGGGTTTGCCGTACGTCACGAAACAACTGCGCTACAACACCGGTTAATTCGGTAGCAGCTTGACCTGGCCCACCCGCTAAAAAGAAGACTGGGTCGCTAGTCCGTCCCGAACTAACCGCCGGTAAACGCACCACGTAGAGGTCGAGCGTCCGTCCTTGTGGTTCATCGTAGTTTTCTGGCACGGTATAAAATCCACATTCGACTTGTTCAGCGAGTCCTTGCACGTGGCAGGGTTCCATCGTTAAACGCTGATTATTAGCGAATGCGGGATTGCTCATTGCATGGACAACGAGTAGTGCTGTCGTCGCTGCAATGCTCATTGCCGCTTTTGCGAGTGTTGTCATTGTTATTCTCACTTTTGTTGTACTTAATATTTTACTTATTCTGTTGATTGTTCGAGCAACAACTTACTTTTTTTCGTATAGGTAGCCGTGATAGGCCAATGTATTTTCAGCATCGACCGCTTGCTCGCGAAGCAAGGTGCGTTGCCATTGTTCAGGGTGATACTCAGGAAACCAGGTGTCACCGTCTACTTCTAAATCAATATGAGTCAGGTACAGCCTCGTTGCCAGCGGCAAAAAGGCTTGGTAGATCTGCCCACCGCCAATAATCATGATTTCATTCAGCGTTTGGCCATTGCGCTCAGCTTCTGCCTTTGCAGCTGCAATTGCGGCTGCGGGGGAGTCAACCACGGTGACTTCTTGCGGAAGGTCGCCGGCGTTGCGGCTAATGACGATATTGTGCCGACCCGGTAGTGGTCTGCCAATCGACTCAAAGGTCTTGCGTCCCATGACAATCGGTTTGCCCATGGTCAGGCTTTTGAAGTACTGCAATTCACCAGGCAAGTGCCAAGGCATATCGCCTTGCTTACCAATCACGCGATCATTCGCCATCGCGGCAATTAAAGAAATGTGCATGCGCTGTGCTCATTGTTATTTTTATAAGTAACAGACTGTATTGTAACTTGTTTTTAGGCAAAAAAACGGCAGCTGCTCGAAAGCACGCTGCCGTTTCTATTATTTGCGATAAATAACATGACCATCGTCGGGCTCATCGTCGTCCCAATCGTCGTCATCCCAATCATCATCGTCGCCTTCATCCCACTCTTCAGCATTACGCATTTGCTCGGCGTGGTGACTCGACCATTTGAATTCAACTTTCTCAGCTTCTTCCGGCTCCGGCTCAACCGGCTTAGGTAAAGCTTCCAGGTACTGCATGATAGCGCCCATGAGTTCTTTACACGCTTTACCAGTGAGCGCAGAAAGCTCGTAAACAGGACCTTCCCAGCCAAGTGCATCAACCACTTGCTGGCGGCGCTCTGCTAAGGTTTCCTCGTCCAGCAAGTCAGTTTTGTTCAGCACTAACCAACGCGGCTTTGCGGCTAACTCAGGGCTGTATTCTGCCAGCTCATTAATAATCGTCACTGCTGCCTGAGCAGGGTCAGACTGGTCATAAGGTGCGACATCGACAAGGTGCAATAACAAACCACAGCGCTCAAGGTGCTTCAAAAACTGAATACCTAAACCTGCGCCGTCTGCTGCGCCTTCAATCAAACCTGGAATGTCGGCGATTACAAAGCTCTGGTGACCCGATAAACGCACCACACCTAAGTTCGGTGTTAACGTCGTAAACGGATAATCAGCAACTTTCGGTTTCGCCGCAGAGACCGAGCGAATCAAAGTTGATTTACCGGCATTCGGCATACCCAACAAACCAACGTCCGCTAGCAACAACAGCTCTAACTGTAAGTTGCGATGCTCACCTTTGGTGCCATCGGTTTTTTGCCGCGGTGCACGGTTGGTACTACTTTTAAAGCGAGTATTCCCAAGGCCGTGAAAGCCGCCTTTGGCAACCATCAAACGCTGACCATTCTTGGTCAGGTCACCGAGTACTTCACCGGTGTCCATGTCTTTGATGCGAGTTCCCATTGGAACTTGCAGAATTTTGTCATCACCGCGTTTACCGGTACAGTTACGGCTCATGCCGTTCTGTCCACGCACAGCACGATGCGTGCGCTCGAAATGGTAATCAATTAAGGTATTGACGTTTTCGTCGGCGACTAACCAGACATCCCCGCCATCGCCGCCGT
>JAMCRH010000014.1:0-734 GCA_023380515.1 Gammaproteobacteria bacterium
GAAGAAAGAGAGTCTGCGATCCGCGCCTATTGCCGGGTATATCCGGTAGTGTTTGATACCGCGATCAATGCAAGGCAGATCGATGAAAACGGCAAGGAATATATCGATTTCTTTGCTGGTGCCGGCGTATTGAACTTCGGTCATAACAATCAACGTATGACTAAAGCGGTCGTCGATTACATTCAATCCAATGGTGTAACGCATAGCCTTGATATGCATACCACGGCCAAACGTCAGTTTATGCAGCACTTCACCGATACCATCCTTAAACCTCGCAATATGCCGCATAAAATGCAATTTATGGGGCCAACGGGTACCAATGCAGTGGAAGCCGCAATGAAACTGGCCCGACGCGTCACCGGTCGCCAGGATATCGTAGCGTTTAGCCATGGGTTTCATGGTATGACGTTGGGCGCTTTAAGTGCGACTGCCAATCAGTATTTCCGTAATGCGGCGGGTGTGCCGCTCAACCATGTCAAACATTTTGCTTTTGGCTGTGACGAAGTCTGTCCTGGCTGTGATTTAGGCTGTGGCATGAACAGCATTGAGCAATTAACTGCAATTTATCAGGACAGTTCCAGTGGGATTGCGCCGCCAGCCGCATTTTTGCTGGAAACTATTCAGGCCGAAGGCGGCGATCGCCTGATACCGGCGGTCACACGATTGTTTTCACGCCTGGTTGGAGTTGGCGTACCTGTTCCGGAGGAACTGCCCTAAATCGTCCCAGTGACGTG
>JAMCRH010000014.1:744-2796 GCA_023380515.1 Gammaproteobacteria bacterium
CCAGTTTCATTGCGGCTTCCACTGCATTGGTACCCGTTGGCCGTACTGGTTCCTTTTTCAGTTTCGATGACTTGGGTATTGATCCAGACATTATCTGTCTTGCCAAAGGCATTGGAGGCATGGGTACCCCGATGGCGATGAATCTGGTGAAACCGGAACTCGATGAACACTGGTCGCCCGGTGAGCATACCGGCACGTTTAGAGGCCAGGATATTTCCTTTGTCGCTGGTGATCAGGCACTGACTTATTTCGATGATGATGAGTTGATGAAAGAAGTTAAAGCCAATGGTCAACAAATGGCTGAAGCACTGGCCCCGCTGGCGCAGCGATATCCGGATGTTAATGTGACGGGTAAAGGCATGATTCTCGGGCTGGATGTTGGCAACGGAGACAGAGCCAAAGCCATAGTGAACCAGTGTTTTGATGCCGGATTAATGATTGCCAGCTGTGGCACCGGTGGACGGGTTGTCAAATTGATTCCGCCATTAACCACACCTCAGTCTGACTTAAAGACGGGGTTGGATATTCTGGTCGAGGTGACTGACAAAGTCATGCAAATGGAGGAAGCCGCATGACGTTTCCGTTTGAAGAATACGAGCGACGACTTAGCGAGTTGCGGGAACGTATTGAAGAACGGCATATGGACGCCGTGGTGATTTCTGATCCGGAAAACATTATGTATCTGACCGATTATCAGACCACCGGTTACTCATTCTTTCAGGCACTGGTCGTACCACTGGAAGCTGAACCGTTCATGATTACCCGTAAGCTGGAAGAATCCAATGTGATTCATCGTACCTGGGTGGAAATTACTAGGCCCTATCCGGATACCGGTGATGCGATTCAGATGCTGGTCGATGCGCTGCGCGAGTTTGGTCTGGATAAAAAACGCATTGGCTATGAACGTAACAGTTATTTCTTCCCGGCTTATCATCAGGATTGCATTCATAACACGCTGACCGATGGCAAATTGCTGGATTGTTTTGGCATCGTCGAAGAAGGGCGGGTCTGCAAATCTTCGATGGAAATTGCCTTGATGCAAAATGCTGCCAGAGCAACCGAAGCAGGCATGCAAGCCGGTATTGATGCCGTTCAGGCGGATGCCACTGAGAATGAAATCGGCGCCGCTATAAGTTCAGCGATGTTTCGTGCTGGTGGCGAACCGCCTGCCGTGATGCCCTATGTGACTTCGGGGCCACGAACCATGATTGGGCATGCCACCTGGGAGGGACGGATTGTACAACCTGGCGAACATGTATTTCTGGAAGTTGGCGGCTGTTATCGGCGTTATCACACCGCCATGATGCGCACGGTGGTTCTCGGCGCACTCAGCCCATCGATGTACAAGGCTCAGGAAATCATGAAAATGGCCCTGGATGCAGTGCATAACAACTTTCAGCCAGGGATGACCGTGTCGGATGCCGACAATATGATCCGCAATATCATTACCAAAAATGATATCGGTGCGCGGTTAGTGACACGATCTGGTTATTCAATCGGTATCGCTTTTCCACCGAGCTGGGATGAGGGCTATATCGTCAGTCTTAAACAAGGTGAATCAGCGGTACTTAAACCCGGCATGACGTTTCATATTATTCCGTGGATGTGGGGTGTTGATGGCGATAAAACCTGCGGTATCTCTGACACCATTCATATTACTGAAGATGGCTGCGAGTCCTTTTTTACCATGGATCGGGACTTTGTAGTGAAAGCCGATCAGGGCAAACAAAAGCTAATTTCTGTTGATAAAAGCGCAAAAATTGAAGCGAAGGCAGACAAGCAAATTGAGCGCGCCCAGAATTCAGCCAGCTAATCTATTGAGGTTCACATGCTAATAGCAACAAATCCCTATAGCGGAGAAAAAATCGGTAGTTTCCCGACTCTGGATAAAAATGAAATGTATGCCCGCATCGGTGAGGCAAATATGGCTTTTGCCGATAAAAATTAACTTTATTAGTTAAACCCTTAAAAACTCATTTTTATCGTTGTCTTGATATTGATTTTTAATTCGTTGCCGCTTAGTTTTTAAAAACGAATCGCTGATGCATTTGC
>JAMCRH010000015.1 GCA_023380515.1 Gammaproteobacteria bacterium
CTTGGCTACGATGGTGACAATGGTGTATTGCTGCACCGCGGCTACCCAATTGAGCAATTAGCGACTGAAGCAGACTACCTTGAAGTTTGTTACATGCTGATTCACGGCGAAGCGCCTACGGCAGAAAAATACGAAGAATTCAAAAAGACAATTACCAAGCACACGATGGTGCATCAAGGTATTCATGAATTCTTTGGCGGCTTCCGTCGCGACGCGCATCCAATGGCGATGCTTTGTGCTGTGACCGGCGCCCTGTCGTCGTTCTACCACGATGATCTGAACATTGCAGATCCGAAGCAGCGCGTACGCAGTGCGTATCGTTTAATCGCGAAAATTCCAACAATCGCGGCCATGTGTTACAAGCACAACATCGGCCAGCCGTTTGTTTATCCGCGCAACGAATTGAGCTACTCAGAGAACTTCTTAAACATGATGTTCTCGGTGCCTGCGGAAGAATATAAAGTGAGCCCGATTGTCGCCAAAGCAATGGATCGAATTTTCACGCTGCACGCTGATCACGAGCAAAACGCGTCAACTTCAACGGTCCGTTTAGCAGGCTCTTCTGGTGCCAACCCATATGCGTGTATCGCTGCTGGTGTTGCGTCATTATGGGGCCCTGCGCATGGCGGTGCGAACGAAGCCTGTTTGAAAATGTTAGCGGAAATCGGCTCAGTTGACCGGATTCCAGAGTTCATTGCAAAAGCAAAAGACAAGAACGACCCGTTCCGTCTGATGGGCTTTGGTCACCGTGTATATAAGAACTTCGACCCACGTGCGAAAGTTATGCGTGAAACCTGTCATGAAGTTCTTAGCGAACTGAACATTCAAGATCCGCTGTTAGACGTTGCGATGGAGCTTGAGCGTATTGCGCTTGAAGACCCGTACTTCGTTGAGAAGAAACTGTATCCGAATGTTGATTTCTACTCAGGGATTATCCTAAAAGCGATCGGCATTCCAACCAACATGTTTACCGTTATTTTCGCACTTTCGCGTACAGTTGGCTGGATTTCACATTGGCACGAAATGCTTAGTGAGCCGAGCCAGAAGATTGGCCGCCCACGTCAGCTTTACACTGGTGAAGCGCAGCGTGAGTTCACGCCGATTAAAAAGTAAGTGTTTGAATGACATGTTTGCACTGAGAAAGTCGCCTGCGGGCGACTTTTTTTTGCTCGAGAATTAATTTACGTCATTGTCTGTCGCTTTTCCTATTGCTCTCAATGCAGGGCAATGCCATGATTACTTTTTGCCGTTAAATGAGAGGCTTCTGTCTTCATGCCTGTGATTGTGCACCGTCCTTTACCCGCCGTCGAAATCTTACAGGAAGAAGGTTTAGATATTCGTTACGCACCAAAAGAGCGTGGCGCTGTTCGGCTTGGATTTCTCAATCTAATGCCGGAGAAAGAAGTCTGCGAACGTCAATGGTTACGCTTATTTGCGCAAGTCGACCTTGACGTTGAAGTGCATTTTTTGTTTTTGAATCGATGGACACCAAAAACCACGTCCGTTGACCACCTACGTAAATATTATTCGCCGATTAGCGATCTTTTACAGCTTGACGCGTTAGTTATTAGCGGTGCGCCACTCGGTACCAAAGAATATGATGAGGTTGGCTACTGGGATGAACTTGGTGAAATCTTCGATTACGCCGATGACATTGCCCAAAGCACGTTGTATTTATGTTGGGCTGCAAACGCCGCATTATACCATCACTATAATATTCCTCGTAAGCAAAAAGCTCGAAAAATAAGCGGTGTTTATGGGCATCGCTTAGTTCGCCCGCACCCGCTTGTACAAGATTTAATTAGCGGTGTGCAATTTCCACATTCTCGCCACGCTGAAGCTCGCCAGCAACAGTTGTTTGCCCACAACGAAATACAGGTACTCATGCAAGCCCCAAATGCAGGCGCCTTTTTAGCCGTCGATGATTTGCGCCGCCGTGCATTCATTTTTGGCCACCCAGAATATGAAGCCGACACACTCTATAAAGAATTTCGCCGCGATTTTGACAAGGGCTTGTCACCGCAACCGCCGGAATATTATTTCTTAGACGAAGACGGGAAAGAGCTCCCCACTGCTTTTTGGCAAGCAAGCGGGGTGCAACTTTTGCAGAATTGGCTGCAAGCATGGGTGAAGCGCTAGGTACCTAAGCGATATTCAAACTTGGTACCATAACGCGAGAGGTCTCTATGCAGTCTTCAGCGCTTGCCTCTGTGATGCCTGCAACGCCTGCTCAAGATCATTGATAATATCGTCTATATGCTCAATACCAATTGATAAACGCACCAAGTTTTCACTCACCCCTGCTTTGGCAAGCTCAGCCGGCGACAGTTGTCTGTGTGTCGTTGACGCCGGATGACAGGCTAGCGACTTAGCGTCTCCGATATTCACCAAGCGCAAAAATAACTGCAATGCATCGATAAACTTCACCGCTGCGTCATGCCCGCCCTTTACGGTAAAGCTCAAAATACCGGACGCTTTGCCCTGGGTGATTTTCTGCGCCAACGCGTGATGCTTGTCGGTGGGTAAGCCAGCGTAATTGACACGTTCAACCGCTGGGTGTTGCTGCAAATACTCAGCGACACGCTGGGTATTTTCACAGTGGCGCTCTAAACGCAGCGCCAGTGTTTCTAATCCTTGCAAGAAATTGAACGCGCTTTGAGCTGACAATGCCGAGCCGGTATTGCGCAGTGGCACAACTCGCGCCCGGCCAATAAATGCTGCTGGGCCAAGCGCTTCGGTATACACCACTCCATGGTAAGACGGGTCAGGTTGATTCAATTGCGGAAACTTCTCTGGGTAGTCCGCCCACGGGAACTTGCCGCTGTCGATAATAATCCCGCCAATGGTCGTGCCGTGACCGCCAATATACTTCGTCAGGGCATGCACAACGATATCTGCACCAAACTCTATCGGCTTACATAACACCGGCGTTGGCACTGTGTTGTCGACCACTAATGGGATGCCGTGGGCATGAGCAATTTCAGCAAGGCGCTGAATATCGACGACGTTCCCGGCCGGGTTACCAATCGATTCACAGAAAAGTAGTTTGGTTTTGTCGTCAATTAACGCGGCAATGCCCGCATAGTCGTCCGCATCGGCGAAACGCACATCAATGCCCTGCTGGGGTAATGAATGCGCGAAGAAATTGTAAGTGCCACCATATAATTGACTGATACTGACAATATTGTCGCCGGCTGCAGTGATGGTTTGAATGGTATAGTTAATTGCGGCCATACCCGATGCCACTGCAAGCGCACCAACCCCTCCTTCAATCGCGGCTAAACGCTGTTCAAGAACTGCATTAGTTGGGTTCATAATCCGCGAGTAAATATTGCCCTCTTCTTTTAAGTCGAACAAGTCAGCGCCATGCTGAGTGTCGCGAAAAGTAAATGACGTGGTTTGGTAAATAGGCACAGCGGC
>JAMCRH010000016.1 GCA_023380515.1 Gammaproteobacteria bacterium
GTGCTTTATTTTTGCGCCAATTTATCCGTCTCCAAGTTGTGCAATCATTGCCTGCATTTGTTATGGCCTTCCTTGCCATGGGTAGCATTACAGCCTTGCTTGGATCGTTTTTCGGCAGCCAAGTCTTGTTGACCACGGGGCTTATTACCGTATTTGATTTGTATGAAGTTTGGCTACCTTGGTGGATAGGCGATTTAGTGGGTGTACTCGTCCTCGCACCGCTGTTTATTGGCATTATGTTACGCCGTTCAGCGTTTATTTCAGTGTGGCAACGTCGTCTACGAGTGACGAGCCAAGAATCAACCATGCATCAATTCGTGTTTAAGTTAATTCACAATGTGGTGTTCGTCTTTGTTTTAGTTGTCTTTGCGTGGTGGTTTGAACAACCGGAAATAGCGTTCTTGTTTTTCTTTCTAGCGTTACCACAAATGTGGATTGCGTTTACCGAAACTGCAATACGTACAGCAACCAGTTTGGCACTGCTTAGCCTTGCGATGGCCTTAGGCATTGCCTTATTTGAATTAGCCGAAAGCGCACTAATCGCGCAGTTTGCGCTCGCAGTGATTGCGTCAACTGTTTACTTCAGCATAGCGGTTCCGGCTATGTTAGCCGAGCAAGAGCGTCTGCAGTATCAATCTCATATCGATCATTTAACCAAGGCGGCAAGCCGCTCGTATTTGCTTGAAGTTGGGCGGGATGAAATTGAGCGGGCGATGTATCATCACTACCCGATCACAGTGGCAACCGTTGAAATCAGTAATTTCAGAGCCATTAACCATACGTTTGGACATCAAGCGGCGGACATGGTTTTGCGTCGTGTCGCAGATTGTTTACAAGGCCACCTTCGGCACACGGATGTATTAGCGCGTGGTCGTGGTGCTTCGTTCTTAGTGTTGATGCCAGAAACGGACGAAGAGCAGGCAGCAAACGCCGTGCAGCAAATGACGACCAGTCTTCATTACTTGAATATTCCACAGCTGACATTGCCATTGACATTGAAATCAGCAACGCTGCAAGTGCAAGCGCAAGAAACGATCGAGCAGGTGCTCGATCGTGTGAGTCTTAAGCTTGATTCGCCGCCGACTTAATTGCGCGTAAACAACACCATGGTTTCACTGTGTGCAGTTTGCGGAAACATATCGATAACGCAGTAGCGGCTAATGCTGTATCCCGCAACAATCAACACGGCAGCGTCACGCGCTAGAGTAGCGGGGTTGCACGAGACATAGAGAATGCGTTGTGCTTGAAAGTGACCAACTTGACGACAAATCTCTAAGGCACCAGCTCGGGGTGGGTCGAGTAATATAAAGTCATATTGCTGTTTCGCCCAACTCTGCTGATGCAAGGGTTGGTCTAAGTTTGCGACTGCAAAGCTAGCGTTATGGCATTGATTTTCAATCGCATTCATTTCCGCCCGCCGCACTTGGTCGGCAACGCCCTCAACCCCAACAATTTTCTGACAATGCCGACTGAGAGGTAAGGTGAAATTGCCAAAGCCAGAGAAGAGGTCTAAACCGATTTCATTTGCCTTTGGTTGAACCCATTCAATCGCCCGTGTAATCATTTGAGCGTTCACGTCACCATTAACTTGCAGGAAGTCGTGCGCTTGAAAATTAAGCTGAATGCCGTGGTAGTCATAGCTTAATGGACTGATGTCACTTTGACCAAGCTGCCGATAGCGGAGTTGTTTCTTATCGGCACCGGTACTGAAAGCGAAGACAATACTGACATTGGCAGTGATAGCAAATTCTATCCATGATTGCTCATCGGCTCGCGATAACGTCTTTAAGAGACGAACAAGCAGTCGCGGCTGAGGGTTGGCAGCGATCATCTCAACGTGCCCGATGTTGGCGCGGCCTTGTAAGCTTGGCAAGAATTCTTGCAATTTTGGTACTAGCACTCGCAGTTCAGGAACTAAGACCGGGCAATCAGAAATGGCGATTATCTGTTTAGAATCACGTGCGCGAAAGCCACAAATAAATGGCTGATTCTTTGTTTCTGTGACAGAAAAACGAGCTTTTCGGCGATATTCAAACGGCTTGCTGGCGAGAGGCTCTGCCGGCGCAGGCAAGACAAGATTCTCCTGCTCACTGCTGATATGGTGTGTTAATTGCTCAGTGGTTGCGGTTTGTTTGAATTCTAACTGTGCTGCCATCGATGCATGCTGCAATGAGCAGCCGCCACATTCACTGAAGTGAGGGCAAGTTGGGCTAATGCGCTCTGCTGCTGCGTGTTTAATGCTGCGTACGACCCCCTCATTGAAGCGGCTATGGCTTGCAGTTATTTGCACGGTCACTTCTTCGTTCGGGAGCGTCCCATTGACGAAGACAATTTTGCCTTGGTGATCACGCGCGATACCACGACCTTCATGACTTAAACGCTCAATTTTATAAACGTTTGTCGCACTGTCAGAACTGGCATTACGCTCTTTGATTGGCTTGGTTTGCGGCGCAGCAGGGGACTTTTGAGCCTTGGCTCGTAAGCGTTTCTCTTTCAAATGGCGGTCAAATAACGAGGGCATACACTTTCTATCCTATGGTCAACTGTCGTTAGTTTACCATTAATTAACCTTTCGGTTTGAAAATCCTGTGCTAGGCTTAATTGTGAACACGCATTTTATGGGCGATACTTTTCAACAAGGAGCATGACATGGGGGTCGAAGTGAGTGGACTATTAGGTCTGATCGTTTTAATTCTTAATATTTATGCAATTGTAAAGACAGTCCAAAGTGCCGCAGGAACGGGCGCAAAAGTTTTATGGATTGTCTTGATTATTCTTTTGCCAGTGATTGGTTTTATTCTTTGGTTTTTACTCGGGCCGAAAGGTTGACGATTTCACTTACCATACACATAAAAAAGCCGCTTCTTTTTGAAGCGGCTTTGTTTTAACTGTGTTTTAAGACACGCGAAGCCTAGTCACCGAGTGATAGCAGGGTTGCATTGCCGCCGACTGCAGTAATGTTGTCAGTGAAGGTCTTTTCAGTCATAAAGGCATACAAGTAGTGTGGACCACCGGCTTTCGGGCCAGTACCTGACAAGCCGCGACCACCAAACGGTTGCACACCAACCACAGCACCAACTTGGTTACGGTTAATGTAGACGTTACCTACTTGAATTCGTTTGGCAACATCATAGGCAAAGGTTTCGTTACGGCTATGAATACCGAAAGTTAAACCAAAGCCTGTGTTGTTGATATCGTCGATGACTTGGTCGAGATTTTCACGGTTAAAACGAATCACGTGTAAAATCGGACCGAAGTTTTCGCGGTGTAATTGGTTAATTGATTCGATTTCGATCGCCGTCGGCGTGACAAATGTGCCACCACGGGTGTACTCCGGCATTGGCGCTTCGGCCAGTAATTTGCCCACATGTTGAATGTCGATGATGTGCTGTTCGAGGTTGGTTTTAGCCACACCGTCAATCACCGGGCCAACATCGGTTTTGTGGTCAATTGGGTCACCCACTAACAATTCTTGCATGGCGCCCTTAAGCAGCTCGAGAACGCGATCAGCAACGTCATCCTGAATATACAAGACGCGTAAAGCAGAACAGCGCTGGCCAGCACTCTTAAATGCACTACCGACTATGTCGGTAACGGCTTGTTCAGGCAGTGCGGTTGAGTCAACGAGCATGGCATTCTGACCACCGGTTTCGGCAATCAAAGGTACCAACGCGCCAGTACGTGCAGCCAGTGCACGGTTGATGGCCTGGGCGGTATTCGTTGAACCGGTAAAGCAGACACCAGCAATTGCATCTTGGCTGACTAAGTAAGAGCCAACTTCCGCACCTTTACCTGGCAAGAATTGGAGAACATCACCAGGAATACCCGCTTCAAGGGCAAACTGAACCGCGCGATAAGCGACCAAGCCAGTTTGTTCCGCAGGCTTCGCAATCACACAGTTACCGGTCGCAAGCGCAGCAGTGACCTGACCTAAGAAAATGGCCAATGGGAAGTTCCACGGGCTGATACAAATAAAGGTACCGCGACCTTGAACGAATAACTCGTTGGTCTCACCCGTTGGACCAGGCAGTTTCTCACCTGCGCCCATTAACTTGCGCGCTTGAATGGCGTAATAACGGCAGAAATCGACAGCTTCGCGGACTTCATCGATACCGTCTTGCAAAGTTTTACCGGCTTCTAGCGTACATAATGCAATCAGTTCATGGAGGTTTTCTTCAAGCAAGTCCGCCAGCTTTTCTAAGGCTTCTGCACGCACGTTTACGTCGGTATTGGTCCAACGTGGATACGCAGCATTGGCAATACTGAGCGCTTCTGCAGCTAGGTCGGCGTCAGCCCAGCCAATCGTACCGATTTGGTGGGTACTTTGTTGTGGTGAGGTCACACCGACACGTTGAATCGTTTCAACGAGCTTACCGTTAACGATAGGGCCAGCTTGCCACGGATGAT
>JAMCRH010000017.1 GCA_023380515.1 Gammaproteobacteria bacterium
ACTTGGCTGGAAAACACGCAGCGAACTGTGCAGTCACGACCAACAAATTGAAGACCTTGCGATGTTTTTAGCGAAAGAACGCGAGCAGCTTTTAGTTGCGCTAGGTGCGAAGAAAGCGAAGCCGAAAAAGGCAAAAGCAGCGCCGAAAGCAGAAGCAGAGCCTGCAGAGGAAAAGAATTCAGCGGCGGCTTGAATTATTTAGATTTACCCATATCTAATGGGGTAAGAACGCAATTTACATAGCGTTTAAGCAGTAGAACGGTTATACTGTTTTCAACATCAGGGGCTGATTAGGATTCGACGGGATATATAAAGCTCAAGGTGCATGCCGAGGTGAGGCTGGCCTCGTAAAAAGCCTCAAACTTATAGTTGCAAACGACGACAACTACGCTTTAGCGGCTTAATCCCCGCTAACCATCCACCCGCGCTTTGTCTGTAAGACGGGATTAGGATGGTCATCTTTACAGACTCGCGTGGCGGCTTCGTCCGGAGCCAAGACGTTAAAACCAATCGGACTCGCGTTTGAAAAGCCTGCCCCTCGGCGCTTCAAACGTTAACTAAAAGAGACGGCTAAGCATGTAGGACCGAGGGTGGCGATATTGCGGACGCGGGTTCAAATCCCGCCAGCTCCACCAAATAAACAAACCCTGCACCGAAAGGTGCGGGGTTTTTTATTTGTGCTAGATTGGCTTCAGAGCCGGCGTTACTCGCGCGCTAAACCAATCAAATAGTCTGCTAACGAACCCATGCCTGTGGCAGCAACACAGGCGCGTTGTTCAGCGCCTTGGTTATAGTTGGTGTTGGTATTGACGTCATAAACGAATAAATCACCATCTGCATTTTCGATAAACTCAATGCCGGCAACGCCAATTTGATTGTCACGCAAGAACTTTTCTAGGGCAGGGATGATTGGGTGATCATCAAAGCGATGCGTGATATTAAACTTTTCCGACTTTTGGTCGGTCGGGCAGAATTGATCTTCAATTGAACAGCTGTCGGCAGGGCAGAGCTCGAAACCATCTTCGGTATTGACTTGCACCGTGTAAATAAAGCGCTGGCCAACGAATTCGGCGCGCGTGATAACCGGTTGTTTGGCAAGAATGTATTCTTGTAATAACCAGATGCCATCGAGCGGTTCATCAAGATCAGTACGCTGCACATAAGTGGCTAATTCATCGGCGTGGTTAAATCTCTGAACGCCTAACCCCTTACCACCCCGATTTGGTTTGACGATAAGAGGCCAATGGTTAAAGTCAACAGCCGCTTGGACAAGGTGTTGTTTACCCACAACTGCGTGGGTTTTTGGCACTTGTAGTCCAGCTCTTTGTAGTGCTGCATATTGCGACAATTTACAGATTTCTAGGGCCAGAACATCAGTGCCATTAACAACGGTGCGCTGTGTGTTTTCCAGCCAAGTCAAAACCGCTTTAGTGAGTTCTGGGGCGAAACGGTGGCCGCGGGTATGCGACGAAGCGCTCATGCGGTTGTAATACACCGCATCGGCTGGTTGTTCGGTAAACGGCACGACACCTGTATCTAGAAACCATTCGGTGGCTGTTACACCGCGTTGTTTAAAGGCTTCGCGCAATGGTACAAGCCATTCTTCATTCTCGTGAATAACAACAATCGGTTTCATAGCGGCCTCGTGGGTCTAATGTCTGATTCGTCACTATTACAGCGCTTGTGGCCACTTTGATCAATCGCAAAACGTTATAGCTTGGGCTTTTTAGTGCTAAGCACTGGAAAATAATTGGCATACCCGATCCTTTGCGTGACAATAGTGCAAGCGGGCAGCATCGGAATAGCGAATGCTCGCCACGTTCAAACGGCGCTAATAAGGGGATAGGATCATGGCCAAAGCGGCAGCAGTGCATATTTTAGTCAAAACCAAAGAGCAGGCCGAAGCAATCAAGAAGCAATTGGATGCTGGCGCTAACTTTCACGAATTAGCCAAGAAACATTCGATTTGCCCGTCGGCCAAACGAGGTGGCGACCTCGGTGAGTTTCGTCCTGGGCAAATGGTTAAAGCGTTTGACAATGTGGTGTTTAAGAAGCCTATTTTAACGGTCCACGGCCCAGTAAAAACTCAGTTTGGTTACCACCTTATCAAAACCCTTTATCGCAGCTAAGCCTTGCGCTAGCTGCGCATTTCTGATGGCGACAATTGATCGCACATTTCTTTGCGGCAAATCAAATGCAAACGTCGAGCACTTGTTATACTGATTAAAAATCACACAAGTGAGGTAAGGTATGACTGCTGGACAAAAATCAAACAAGCCGGTGGCATTGGTCACGGGTGCCGCTGCAGGTATCGGTAAAGCGACGGCTCTCGCCTATGCCAAATCCGGTTGTCATGTTGCCATTAGCGATGTGCAAGCGGACAAACTCACTGCAGTTGCCAAAGAAATTGAAGCACTCGGTGTTGAAGTATTAACCGACGTGCATGATGTGGGCGACGAAGCAGCCGTGCGTAAGTTTCACCAACGCATTGGAGCGAAGTGGGGGCGTCTCGACTATGCCTGTAATAACGCTGGGATTGAAGGTGCTCAGGGCGCAACCCATGAAATGAGCATGGACAACTATGACCGGGTGATGAACATCAATGTGCGTGGTTTAGTGGTCTGCATGCAGGAGCAAATCAAATTAATGCTGCCACATGGCCAAGGCGCAATTGTGAATATCGCATCCATTGCAGGGTTAGTGGGCTTTCCAGAAATGGTTGCTTATTGCGCTTCCAAAGGCGCGGTGGTGCAGATAACGCGTTCAGTGGCAGTTGAGTATGCCGAGCGGAATATTCGTGTCAACGCCATTTGCCCTGGTGTGATCAAAACGGACATGGTTGACCGTGTGACGAAGCAAGATCCGGAAACAGAAGCAGCGTATGCAGCGTTTCATCCGATGAACCGAATGGGAACGGTTGCTGAAGTTGCCGACGCAATTGTGTTTCTGTCGTTGCCACAAGCAAGCTTTATTACTGGCCAAGCGCTGGCAGTGGACGGTGGCATGGTCGCTCGATAATTGTCAGCGAATGTGAAATGCATTCGCACAATGCCTCAAGGGTTTGTTATGATTTGTGTTCGCAGAATACACATTGTTTAACCAACCTTTGAGGTTTCTATGTCAGAATTTTCTCGCTATCACATTGGCACACCGGGGCAACCTTGGGGTGATTCGGAAAAACAGCAGTGGTTGGCAGAACAAACGCCCAAACGCAGTTATTTCGACGATGTGGTGGTCCGTATCGAGCAGTTACGTGAACGCTTTGACGTTGAACAATATGGTGAACTGGACTACACCAGCAAAGTAGGGCGTAAGTACCCTTTATTCTTAGTAAAAAGCAAAGAATGGCGCACCGAACTGCCGACCATTTTGGTTACCGGTGGTGTCCATGGCTATGAAACAAGTGGCGTGCATGGTGCGCTACGCTTCCTCGAAACTCACGCCGAATATTTTCAAACGCGCTGTAATCTGTTGGTCGCACCCTGTTTAAGTCCTTGGGGTTATGAAACGATTAATCGTTGGAATCCTGATGCGGTTGACCCGAACCGATCCTTTGTCCATCCGGTGGCGCCGGCTGCTGAGTCAGGCTTGTTGATGCAAGCAGTTGCCGATTATGCCGATAGTTTGTTGTTGCATATTGACCTGCATGAAACCACCGATACCGATAACAGTGAGTTTCGTCCGGCATTAGCTGCGCGCGAAGGTACAGTGAATGATAATTGGAATATCCCGGATGGCTTCTATCTTGTTGGTGATGCAAAGAAACCTGAACTGGAATTTCAAAAAGCGATTATTACTCAGGTGAGCCAAGTGACGCATATAGCTGATGCCGACGAAGACGGCAAGATTATTGGTGTGCCGCTGTCTGAGACTGGGGTGATCCTGTACGATGGCAAAGGCGCTGGCTTGTGCATGGGGCTGTCAAACGCCCAATATGTGACAACCACCGAAGTTTACCCTGATAGCGTGAATGCAACACCGGAGTCTTGTATTCAAGCGCAAGTGGCTGCAGTCGAAGGGGCTTTGAAATTTGCCTTATCGGCCTAATTGCTAGCTCGAACAGGCTTCTTGCTGTTTAAAAATTAAGCAGCAAGAAGCCAAGTCCGACGCGATTCTGGCGATGATTGTAATCGACTAATGATTCGCCATATCCCGAGAATAATTGCACATATAACCGCAGCCCGTCAGCTTGGCTGGTGAGCGGATAGGTGTAATCGAACTGCCAAGATCCACGATTGACCGAAAACTCCCGTGAAATTCGGGTGATACTCGCCGTTGAACGTCCGGGTAACCACGAGACCTGAACTTCAAAATTACCGCGATAACGAATCAGATCTGGGTTGTCATCATCATCACCCGTTTCGTTTATCCGCTGTTTCCAAGTATTGGCGATGACCAAATTGCGCCACTGCACGGTTGCGCTCGCATAGGTGTAGTTCCAACTGCGCGAGAGCGGATCACTTTGACCGTTCGACTCGTGCGCTAAGCCGACCGAAACAAATTGTAAATTCAAATCCCCAGGAAAGGGGTTCCAAAGCTCTTCCATGGGCACAACATAGAAGACTTCAGGTCGGTGATTGGTACTGCGAAACGGTCGCGAGTCTTGTGAGTTATATGCCTGCCATAATGACACTTGCGTGTAAGCAGCCCAAACATCGGCATTTGGCAGTAAAAAGTCTTCAAATAGCTTGGTGCGCAGTGACAGCTGTAGCTTAATTTCGTTGGTTTTATAGGTGTCATTGGCCGGCATCGAGCCTCGGCTTGGGCTTTCTGGCGCATTATTAATTGACGACGTGTAATGCACCGGCAAAATAAAATTAGGTTCGAATGTGCTCACCCGAAAGGTGCCGCGCTTAGTTTCCGGTGTTAATTCCCAAAACTGCATCAGGGCTTCTTTGGCGGTCATTGTTGTGATTGTTGTTGCGGACGTAGGGTGGTTGTCAGCGTCCTCGTCACTGCTATTTGCGGCGGCGCTATTTGCGGCTGCATTTGCGCTCATGCCAAGCAATAAAAGCGGGCACAACCAAAAGAATCGGCGGTAATCGTGGTCAGGACGGCGAAAATTAGTTAGGGTTAGAAAACTCATAATAATAATGACCCGGTTGATAACGACACGATGAAGAAGAAACAGCTGCATCCGCGCAAGAACTTTAAGATACGCCAATATATCGCAAGTAAATCTATTCTACACCTGACATTGGTTTATGTTGGCATTAATGCCGCGATAGCCGTGCTGCTCGCTGCTGCACTCGTTGTTATTACGCGACAACCGGCCGAAGCGGTTAATTATTTTTATTATTTGTACACAGAACTGTTTGGTAAAGAGCCGACATGGGCGCTACCAGACCGCTTTATGTATCAAAATATTCGCGCGTTTTTAGCCACGTTATCACTGCTATCTCCGTCGATTTTCCTTGGGATTGTAGTGTACAAATTCTTTGTTTTAAAACGTGACAACATTGTTTTTCGCAGCTGCTGTGACACCTTTGTTGAAGGTCACGAGCAGTATATCAATATTCATTTTTATATTTCTTCTTCCTTACGCCTCATTAACCTACAGTTTAGTGCTTTTTTACGTACTTACGAGAAATGTCGAGAAGATGAATCGGGTAAGCTATATCCGATGAATACATTCGAGTTGAATTTAAATGGTGATGCTTTCTATCCACTACCATATAACTATGTGCCGAGCCGCTTTCGGATTAAGTTAAAGGATAATCCCATGGCTGGCGTGCGCAGCGAGGGGACGTCGGTGGTGATCGGTGACGATGGCCGTTTGCAAATTCATGCACCCGATCGTAAATTCACTTTGAACCCGAAAGCCGGTGATTTTTGTGAGTTGTACATCATTGCTCGCGGTGAAGTACCAGACATTCAGTCGAGTTTTTATGAAGTAAAATGCTATCGAATCCCCGAAGATCTCTCGCCGGATCCATTACCTCAAATGCACACACGCTTTATTCGTGAGCGCAACTCGTTTGAAGTGGATAATTGGCAAGACTTTGAAAATGGCAAATTAAACCGGCGTCAGCGCCGTGCTGCCGAGAAACGGGCGCAGCGAACCTGAAATTGGCGCTAAACGGTTGTCGTTAATAGCCGTAGGAGGGCGTGGGCTTCTTGCAGAAATAGCTCACTCACGCGCTGATTGTCGGCGTCATAGTTAGCGCCGAGGTTGTGAGCGTGGAGTACCTCGGCTATCTCCTCGGGACGTTCCACTGTCTTACTGCCTGCTGCGAGCGCGTGGATAACTTCATTAAAAAGTTGTAGTTGGTGGGCTTTAAGTTGCTCGAGCTTGATCATGTGAAAGTTAAAATGCTGTGGGTTATAGAGCTTAAATAAGCTGTATAGGTCACGCAATTGCGACAGTGGTCGTGGGTGCGCGTCTACGCGCAAGTCGACAAAGGTATCGGAACTGTTTAAGTAGCCAGCGTTTGGGCGCTTCATGAGCAGCGCTGCAGCTAATTTACCGCGTTTGTCACCGCCGGCTTGCTGACCTGCAACCATGGCTTTCAGCATCGCATCGCCAAGGTCATAGCCCTCGCGTCGACAATGCGTAAATGTTTGCGCAATGGCTTCGCAGGTTCCCGGTTTGAGCATGTTCCCAAGCACAAAGTAGTTATCGCCCTGAACACTTTCAACTGCTGGAATACAGTCTGAACCTGTGTACAGCTCACAATCGCCGTTCAAGGCTAAAATGCCAACTTGCCGTTGTTTGGCAATGGGGTCATCACTCAAGAATGTTTGCATGGCTTGCTGCACCGAATCGCCATGTTGCAATGACTCTAAAGCTGCACCGGCCGCGTTCGGGTTGGCAAATGACTGCGACACGATAAGGCCAGCTTGGCTGTGAATCCAAGGCACAAGGCTGCCAACTGCAAGGAAATTCGATGCAGTCGCAATCGCGAGCGTGTTGCTTTCAGGTTCGCGCGCGGCGAGCGTAAATGTCGCGATAGAACTTGAGGCATTGACAGCGAATTGGGACATTAGAACTCCTTAGTCGACGTTGTAACCTTAGCAAGAATTCACAACGAAGTAACCCGTGTTCCTGCTTGGAGGTGTGCTGGTGGGTGGTTAATAATAACATCACCGGCAGCAACACCACGGATGATTTGCGCATGAATACCGCTGCGGCGACCGACTTCCACCGCTACAAGCTCGGCACGCTGATTGTTGACCCGAAACACGTGCCATTGGTCTGCAACCCGAAACAACGCACTGACAGGCAGGTAAAGCACGTCATCGGCTTCCCAGGTAATAATTGCCGCCTCAACCCGAAACCCCTCACCGAGTCGTTGCCACTGCTCCGGTGGAGACTCTAGCGTGGCATAGGCGGCAACGCGTTGCTCGTCGATACCAAGTGCAGAAACTTTGGTAAACCCAGCCGGATCAACCAGCCGTATGCGCGCATGCAGACTCTCGTCGCCACCCCAACGGTCGATTTCAACACGCATGCCGGGCGCAACGCGCACAGCTTCTTGAGACAGTAGGTCAATACGGACTTCTAGTTGCTCTAAATTGCCCAGTTCCAAGATTGCGTCACCGGCATTGACGACCCCTTCGCAGCAGCGAAAACGACGCAAAACCACACCAGAAATCGGTGCTGGAATGGCCAGAGCTTGATGATCAGCGCTAGTTCGTGTGCCTTCAGTAATCGCCAGAACGATGCGCGCGTTTTCGAGCTCAGCTTGGGCTGCGCCAAGGCTTGCGCGGGCTCCGCGTTCAGCTGCTTCGGCACGTTGTACCTGGGTGGCAACACGCTCAAGCTCCGTGGTTGAGATGACGCCTTCATTGGCGAGCTGGCGAAAGCGGTTGAGCTCGTTGCGGGAGAATTCGACATCTGCGTGGCGGTTTTCTAACTCAGCTTCTGCGGCGGCGACGCGAGAGCGTGCAGCAACCAGGGCTTCGCGTGCTTGTTCTCGGCTACGGGCATCGAGAGCTGGTGTCGGTAATGGTTCAATATGAAATAGTGCTTGGCCGGCATTGACGGGGTCGCCGACATTCAAAGCAACCCGCTGTAAAAAGCCTTGAATGGGGACTGCAACGGTATAAGTATCCTGCAAATGGGTACGACCTTCTTCGCGCACGGTTTCCGCAAAATAACCGCGCTCGACAGTGGTTAAATTAACGGCTTCCGGTTTTGGTTTGAGCGCATAAGCAAGGGCGATAATCACGCAGGCGATGACGAAGCCCCAAGCGAGTTTTGTTTTCAATGTCTTTGCCGATGTGGTCATAACCAGTTCCTTATTCGGTTTTTAGTGCTTGAATCATGTCGAGCTGCCAAACCCTTCGCAGCATCAATAGCATGGACAAAGCTGCCGCTAGCAGCACGCCAAGCGCGCTAATGGCGAAGCTTATCGGGCTTAAAACAAATGGGATACGAAATAAGTCCATACTCATTGCAGTCGTGAGTAACCACGCAAATGTCACACCAATGGCCCAAGCGAGCGGAATGGCAAGAACAACCAAAATACCTAATTCACCAAACAGAATATAAGCCACTTCGCTTTTTTTAAATCCAAGCACTCGCAGTGATGCAAGCTCTCGGGCGCGTTCAGCGAACATAATCCGCGCGTTGTTATAGACGACCGCAAACGTCATCGAGCCAGCGAGCAAAAACATGACGGTCATTACCCCAAGCACCGTGTTATTAATATAGGTGCGAATTTCTGCTTCGGCACGACTAATCTGGCCAATTGACGCGACTGCTGGCATCGCTTGCAGTTGACGAAAAACCTCTGCTTGGCGATCTGGTTCAACAAGTAACCAAGCACCCGTTACGGTTTGATCTGCAAGTAGTAGGCGATTCAGGTGATCAAAGTCCATATAGAGGCCCAGCCCCATGGGTTCGTCGATAACGGCAGCTACGGTCAACGTTAAGCTTTGCTGACGACCATCGAGGAGGGTAACGCTCACGTTCTCACCAGGCTGGATGCTGAGATCATCAGCAAGGTAGCGAGAAAGCACAACCCCAGCGGTTGGTAAAGGTTGTGACGAGGTGCCGACCTGACGTAAGCGCGATTCTCGTGGCAGACCATGTAAGGCTAAACGCCATTGTTTGCGCTCGTGAGTTAAAATAACCGGAACTTGGCGAAAGCCTTCAAAATAGCTAACGCCTGGGATAGCCCGTAAAGTTGAAAGGCTATGCTGAGGACGTTCTTGATTAAACGTGACCTCAAGATCCATGCGGTAGTGCTGTCGGTATTGTTGGTCGAGCATGTGGTCAATGGCGTTAAATTGATAGCTGCCGAGCAACAACAGGCCGCCGCTGAGGCCGATGCCAACAACGGAAACGCTGGCGCGCCATGGATGACGACGAATGTTGCGGAGCATAATGCGTGTCGGCTGTTGCCACCAATGGGCAATCCGCGGATGGTCAAGCCAGGTGCGCTGGTAACGCGCTGGCGTTGGTGGGCGCATGGCTTCGGCAGGAGCCATATTTGCCGCATGTGCTGTTGCGCGAATAGTAGCGGCATAACCGACCGCACTGGTAATGAGTATGGCAGAGACCAATGCATCGCGCTGCAGCGCAAAAAGAAACTCGGGAAAATGAAAGTACATGGCGTACATCTGTGCCATGGGTTCGGCAACAAGCAAGCCCAGCGCAATACCGCCGCCAATTCCTAGAACTAAAATGATGTTGGTTAATTGCAAGTAGTGGCGAATGATCTGCCAACTGGAATAGCCAAATGCTTTCAGTAGCGCAATCGACTGCTTTTGCGTGTGAATGACGCGCGTCAGCAGCACCTGTAACAAAAAGGCGGCGACACCGATAAAAATGGTCGGCAGCACAATCGCCATCACTCGTAACTGGCTGAGTTCTTCGGAGATAAAGCGATGCGAAATTTGCTCGTGCCGATCATAGCTGCCGCGACTACCATAACGGCGCAGAATATTGTCGAGTTGTAGCATGACATCGTCACGACTGGCGTTATGTTGCACAGTGACACTCAAACTATTGAACGCGCCATCCATGTCAAAGGCCGAGGCCAGCGCTTGTCGATTCATCCAAAACACCCCAAAACGCTCATAATCGGGCAGGATTGAATTGGGTGACAATTGATAAATGTACTCCGGTGATAGCGCAACACCGCTAATGGTCAGGCGCTGAAGTCGACCATTGAGCACGGCAGAAATACTGTCGCCAACGCTTAACTGGTGAGCGTGGGCAAACGGAGCGCTGACCACAACTTCGAGTTGGCTGCCAAGTTGTGGTGGCCCGCCGACTAAATAATGTAAACGGTTTAACAGCTCAGGACTGCGCTCGGGTAGGGAAATGATTTCACCTTGTATCGGCTCGGCAAAGCTCTTGGAGCCGACATCGGCAAAGCGATTGGAAAAGCCATTCACAGGGCCTTCAAGTTGAAAACGTGCGCCGGCGCGAATGCGGGTTTCGGCGACGTTCACGCCCGGGAGTTGGCGTATGGTGCGGATGAGATCGTCGGGCGCACGAGTCACTTCGACAAATACATCGGCAAAATGATACTGCTGATAAAAATGCTGCTGCGATTGTTCAATGGATTGCCGCGTACTCATACTAATTACAAGCACCATAACGCCGGCAGCGATCACCAATGCAATCGCAATGAGCTGACCCAGCATCGACTTGCTCTCACGCAATATTTTGTAAGTCAGCACTTTGTGAGTCAGCACCGTGTTCACCAGAATAGCTCCTTCGGTGCTTTGCGCTGCGCGTTGCCATGTATCGAGGCAATTTTGCCGTCAGAAAGGCGAATAATACGGTCGGCCATTTCACCAATGACTTCGTTATGAGTAATCACGGCCGTGGTGGTGCCCAGTTCTTGGTTAATTTGCTGCAACACCTCAAGGACCCGGATGCCGGTTTTCGAGTCGAGCGCGCCGGTCGGTTCATCACAAAGCAGCACGGCAGGACGTTTGGCAATGGCTCGAGCAATGGCGACCCGTTGTTGCTCACCGCCAGAGAGCTGAGCAGGGAAGTGGTCAAGTCGGTTACCGAGTCCAACGCGCTCAAGGGCTTCTTCGGGCGTCATTGGATTGTCGGCGATCTCGGTCACGATCGCGATGTTTTCACGGGCGGTTAAGCTAGGAATGAGATTATAAAACTGAAAGACGAAGCCAACGTGACTGCGCCGAAAGAGCGTCAGCTCACGGTCGGAAATACCTGTGAGTAAGCGATTTTGATAGCGCACATCGCCGCTAGTCGCCGAGTCTAAGCCACCGAGAATATTAAATAACGTTGACTTGCCTGAGCCTGAAGCGCCAAGCAGGACGACAAACTCACCCGCATAGAGGTCAATATCGACACCGCGCAAGGCATGTATCTCAACTTCCCCCATGAGGTAGGTTTTGGTTAAAGCGCGAGCGCTAAAAATGACAGCTTGGGAACTTTTATCTTCGACCATAAAAAATGCCAGACAGTGTTTTCCTCAGTCTGGCACAGTTCTATGAAGTTTTCTTGTTATTGATCAATCTCTTTCGCGAATGAGACCTTCTTGCATGGTCGAGGCGATCAATGTGCCGTCGCGGGTAAAGATTTGGCCGCGGACTAAGCCGCGCGCGCCTTGGGCGGTCGGGCTATCGATGGCGTAGAGTAGCCAATCATCCATGCGAAACGGGCGGTGAAACCACATTGCATGGTCAATGGTGGCCATTTGTATTTTCGGGTCGGCAAAGGTTTTGCCATGCGGCTGCATCGAGGTCGGCAAAAAGTTAAAGTCCGATGCGTAAGCGAGCAAATACTGATGAACACGTTGATCGTCCGGCAGGGTACCGTTGGCCTTCAACCAAACATAGCGAACGGGCTCACAAGGTTCTGGTTTGAATGGATTATACTCGGTGACAAAGCGCATCATGATCGGCTTTTCACTGATAAATTTGTTGCGAATGGGTGCTGGAATCAGCTCGGCATGTTCGCGGTAAATATCGAGATCGGAGACTAACCCTTCTGGGCCGGGTACCGATGGCATGGTGCACTGATGCTCAGCCCCTGATTCGGGCGCATGAAACGACGCGGTCATATGGAAAATTGGTTTGCCATACTGAATGGCTTTAACGCGACGGGTCGAAAAGCTTTTGCCATCACGAATATTTTCGACGTCGTAGACAATGGGCTTGTGAGCATCGCCAGGGCGCAGAAAATAGCTGTGAAATGAATGTACTGCGCGGTCTTCCGGAATCGTTTGTTTCGCTGCCGACAACGCTTGGCCCATAACCTGACCACCAAATACAGCCGCAAAACCTAAGTCTTGGCTTTGGCCACGGTAAATTCCTTGCTCAATGGGTTCTAAATGAAGCAGGTTCAACAAATCGTCGAGAACTTGGCTCATCGATTTCTCCTTGCGATACGATAATTCCAGAAACAGATAATTGTGCGCAGAAGGGACAGCGCACGCATTAAAATAAGCGGCTAATTATAGCCAGATTTTCAGTGAATTGCATGGCCTATGGGTGGTTAACGAAGGCATTTAAGCTACCCTTTATTCAGCTCGGTCAAGGATTACGCGGTCATTCTCTAAATGGATAGTCACTATAGCTTGAATTTTCTGAAAAAACGCCCAAGCTTAATAAGTTAAGAGTTTCGCTTATTCTAGTTGACGTTGCTGAATAGAAAAACGTCGGCGGCGTCGACCATTGATGTCATGCGCAGACACGTTGACATGAGTGTGCGCAGTCACTTTGGCAGAAGTAAAAGGAGCCTCACATGGCAGGGCAAGACAGTTTACAAACGTTAAGTCGCTTAGCAGTCAATGGCAAAACTTACCATTACTATAGCCTCCCGAAAGCAGCGGAGTCGCTGGGAAATATTGATCGCTTACCCATATCATTAAAAGTCCTACTCGAGAACCTGTTACGTCATGAAGACGGTGCAACAGTAACGCGCGACGACTTTCAAGCCATGGTTAAGTGGCTTGACACACGAACGTCAGACAAAGAAATCGAATACCGCCCAGCGCGCGTGTTAATGCAAGACTTTACCGGTGTACCGGCAGTGGTTGATTTAGCGGCAATGCGGGACGCAGTGGCCAAAGCAGGTTTACCGGCGGACAAGATTAACCCATTGTCTGCGGTTGACTTGGTCATTGACCACTCGGTCATGGTCGACAAGTTTGCGTCGCCAGAAGCCTTTGCCGAAAACGTTAAAATTGAAATGGAGCGGAACAAAGAGCGCTATGAGTTTTTGCGTTGGGGGCAAAAAGCGTTCAATAACTTCCGTGTCGTGCCACCGGGTACGGGTATTTGCCACCAAGTGAACCTCGAGTATTTAGCCAAGGTGGTCTGGTCCTCGGAAGAAGATGGTAAAACGTTCGCTTATCCCGATACGTTAGTGGGAACAGATTCACATACCACCATGATTAACGGTTTGGGTGTTTTAGGTTGGGGTGTCGGCGGCATTGAAGCGGAAGCGGCGATGCTTGGACAACCGGTGTCGATGCTCATTCCTGAAGTAGTGGGTTTCCGTCTGGATGGTGCGTTGCCGGAAGGAGTGACAGCAACAGATTTAGTCTTAACGGTCACGCAAATGCTGCGCAAAAAGGGCGTGGTTGGTAAATTTGTCGAGTTTTATGGTCCCGGCTTACGCCACTTACCACTTGCAGACCGAGCCACGATTGCCAACATGGCACCGGAATACGGCGCAACCTGTGGCTTTTTCCCAGTCGACGAAGAAACACTGACCTATTTAGAATTATCAGGTCGTGATCAAGACACCATCGAGCTTGTCGAAGCCTATGCAAAAGCACAGGGCATGTGGCGCAGTGACGATGCCGAGCCTGTTTTCACCGACACCCTTGAGCTTGATATGAGTACGGTTGAACCGTCATTGGCAGGGCCAAAACGTCCGCAAGATCGGGTTTCGCTGACTGGGCTGCAGGAGAGTTTTGATCTCATGCTCGAGTCACTCGGTGTTGCAGAAGATCCAGAGATGGGCGGACAAGAGTCGATCTCAAAAGCTGAACTGAATGACGAAACGCGTGTACCGCTAGGCGGCACCGATCACTACTTGAAGCACGGTGACGTTGTGATTGCTGCGATTACATCCTGTACGAACACGTCCAACCCAAGCGTCATGCTTGCGGCAGGCTTAGTGGCGAAAAAAGCTATTGAGAAAGGTCTGCAACGCAAGCCATGGGTGAAGTCTTCGTTAGCGCCTGGTTCGAAAGTGGTCACTGATTATTTGGCAGCGGCTGGATTAAATAAGTACCTCGACCAGCTTGGTTTTGACTTAGTCGGCTATGGTTGTACAACCTGTATTGGTAACTCTGGGCCACTGCCCGACGATGTCAGCACGGCCATTGATAAAGGCGACCTTGTGGTGTCGTCCGTGTTGTCAGGTAACCGCAACTTTGAAGGCCGAATTCATCCGCAGGTGAAGGCGAACTGGCTGGCTTCGCCGCCCTTAGTGGTGGCATTTGCTCTGGCCGGCACTACACGGATCAATTTAGCGAAGGAGCCGTTAGGTGAAGACCAAAACGGTAATCCTGTGTATCTGCAAGATATTTGGCCATCGACTAAAGAAATTAAGGCCGAGGTTGAGAAAGTTGTCAGTGATATGTTCCGCGAGCAGTATGCGCAAGTGTTTGACGGTGATGAGCATTGGCAAAGCCTGAAAATTCCGGACTCATTAACCTATGAATGGCAGGAAGATTCGACCTACGTAGCCAATCCGCCGTTCTTTGCCGGAATTGATAAACCGGCACCAGCACCGAAAGATATTGAAGGTGCGCGGGTGCTTGCGGTCTTTGGTGACACTATTACCACCGACCACATCTCACCAGCTGGTGCAATTAAACCAGACTCTCCAGCAGGTAAGTATTTGCAGGAGCAAGGTGTAGCGGTGCGTGACTTTAACTCTTACGGCTCACGTCGTGGTAACCATGAAGTCATGATGCGTGGTACGTTTGCCAATATTCGCATTAAAAACTTGATGGTAAAAGGCAGTGAGGGTGGTGTTACGATTCATGTGCCATCAGGCAAAGAAATGTCGATATATGACGCGGCGATGCGCTACCAAGAGGAAGAAACCCCACTGGTGGTGCTGGCGGGCAAGGAATATGGCACCGGCTCGAGTCGTGACTGGGCAGCAAAAGGCACCCGTTTACTCGGTGTTAAAGCCGTGATTGCGGAAAGCTATGAACGAATTCACCGCTCGAACCTTGTCGGTATGGGGGTCTTGCCATTGCAATTCACCAATGACGATAGTGCTCAAAGCTTAGGGTTGACGGGCGAGGAAGAAATTAGCCTACGTGGTCTAAGTGCAGATATTAAGCCGGGACAAACCATTCATGCGGAAGCGAAGAAGCCAAATGGTGATGTTGTGAAGTTTGATCTACTTTGTCGCATTGATACCAAAAATGAAGTTCAGTACTTCTTGAGTGGTGGTATTTTGCATTATGTCTTGCGCCAGTTGGTGAGTGCTTAAACCACAGTCAAGCTAGCTGCACAGCTGGAAATTAAAAAGCTCAACAGTGTCTGCCGTTGAGCTTTTCTTTTTGTGAGTATACTTGAGCTTGAGCTCGAGTTTGCTTATGCGCTAGCGCCGTGCCGAAAGGTCGGTGCGACGAATGGTAATCACCATGCCATATTTTGGATGGTCAAAATAATGGGTTTGATGGGAAATGACGCGCCGCAGCTGTTTAAATGGATAAGCACGCAGAAACTCGAGCTGATGAGCGTCGGCGTTTAAGAAGTCATCGACTTGTTCGTCGTAATGACGGGCTTCCGGCTCAAGTTGAATGACATCGCGTAAATTAAAGTCGAGGTCGATATGCAAGAAGTTGCCAACTAAGTATACATGAAGCAAGCCGTCCAGCTCCCACACTTCGGATGGTAATCCACGCGGTGTCCGTGCTGGTCGGCTCGGTTGTTGTGAGCGTTCAGCCGTCCACGGCGTAAAGGCAAACTGACCGCGGTCAATTGCAGCGAGAGCGACTTGCATGCGACTAAAAGCGTCTTCGTCGATACCGCGAACGGAACGGGCTTCTTCACGGAATGACAAGGCCTGCTGTTTTGGCGTTGGTGAAATAGGAAAGCCAAAGTAGTCAAATTCATCGGTAAAGTTACGTCCACCAAACAAGCGCATTTTGCGGCCGACATTGCGGGTAAACACCGGCTGACGCCAGCTGGTGTGCAGAATCGGCTGGGTGTCAGCACGGCGTTCTAGTTGGCGTCGCAGAGCATGATATTCGAAGTCCTCTTGGCTAATGAGGAAGGGGATTTCAGCACGGAGCATTTCTTCCCGGGAACCCTCAGCATGACCTGCAAATAGCAGCGGTGCGCGCGCTGGCAAACGGTCGTGTATTTCGTTTTGTCCTAAATACCAAGCGTCAACTAGGGGTAAGTGCGGTAAGCGCCGACAGCTAATGTTTTCGGCAGAATAGTTGTTTAATTCTGTGCGCAAATCTGCAGGCTTGAGAAGTAATTGCCGGACGACCGGAACGTAGCCACGGGTTCCTTCACACTGTGGCAATGCGTAAATAAAGCCGCGCACATCTGCGCGTAGTCGTGGGGTGAGTATATCGCGACTGCCTTCGGTCGGTATCGGCTGTACTGTGAGGGGAAATTGTTCGTCGTCGTCACCACCGTCTTGTAGGTAACGAAAAACCAAAACTTCGATTTCAAACCAGCGATACCCCCGATCATTCGGCTCTTCGTTGGCTTTTGCCGGCAACGCCAACACGCTTGCTAGGGCAACACAACAAAGCAGACCAAAGGTGCTAGCCGGGCGTAGAAGAGTTTTCAAAAAAACAAACGAAGTCATTGAGTTATAAGCTCTCACTAGGTTCTTGTTGGAAATGCTGTAACAACGACTGTACCAGTTTTATGCGTTCGTGGGTATCAGCCTCAGCGCGTTTTATTTTTAATCGTTGAGCACCTTCCATGGCAAACTGGTCCGGTGCTTGCTGCAACATGCGAATAATGGTGGTTGGCTCCACAACTGTGCGCTCACTAAATTCAATATGCCCACCTTGCGGCCCCAGTTCGATTTTCCGAATGCCCAGAGGTTCCGCCGTTAAGCGCAATTCACTTAAGCGGAATAGGTTTTTGGCGGCGTCGGGCAGTAGCCCAAAACGGTCAATCAATTCCACTTGAATGTCGTCTAATTCACCCCGGTCACGGGCACCCGCAATGCGTTTATACAGCGACAGACGCACGTTCACATCCTTGATGTAGGCTTCCGGTAAGAGAGCCGGAATGCGTAAGTCGATCTCGGTTTGGGCACGAATGAGTTGGTCGAGAGCCGGTTCGCGGCCTTCACGCAAAGCGGTCACGGCTTGTTCCAGCATATCCATGTATAAACTAAAGCCAATGCTTTCAATTTGTCCGCTTTGTTCGTCACCAAGTAGCTCGCCAGCGCCACGAATCTCTAAATCATGGGTTGCCAAAACAAAGCCCGCACCAAGATCCTCTAAATGACTAATGGCTTCAAGCCGCTTTACGGCATCTTTAGTCATCCGTTTCGGATGAGGCGTGAGTAGATAAGCATAAGCTTGGTGATGGGAACGGCCGACGCGACCCCGAAGTTGGTGGAGCTGCGCTAAACCTAAGTGATCAGCGCGGTCAATAATAATGGTATTGGCCGTCGGAACATCGATACCGGTTTCGATAATCGTGGTGCAGACCAAGACGTTAAACCGTTGGTGATAAAAATCTGCCATGACGCGTTCGAGCTCGCGTTCGCTCATTTGACCATGGGCAGTTTGCACACGCGCTTCCGGAATTAGCTCGGCCAACTCGCTGGCAACGCGGTCGATGCTTTCGACGGCATTATGCAGGAAATAAACCTGACCACCGCGCAACACTTCCCGCAGCACAGCTTCGCGGACGGTGGCTTTGTCATATTCACGCACGAACGTTTTGACCGCCAACCGACGTGCCGGTGGCGTGGCGATAATCGATAAATCCCGAATATTGTTCATCGCCATATTTAAGGTTCGCGGAATCGGTGTGGCGGTGAGGGTCAGAATGTCGACGTCGGTGCGTAACTTCTTTATTTGCTCTTTTTGGCGAACGCCGAAGCGATGTTCCTCGTCAACGATCAGTAATCCGAGATCGTGAAACTTAATTGTTGGTTGCAGTAATTTGTGCGTGCCAATGACGATGTCGACTTTGCCTGCAGCAAGGTCAGCAAGAGCTTGCTCGGTTTGTTTGGCACTGCGAAAACGCGAGAGTAACTCGATGCGCACCGGCCAGTCGGCAAAGCGATCGCGGAAATTGTCGAAATGTTGCTGGGCCAAAAGGGTCGTTGGTACCAATACTGCGACTTGCTTATTGTCGTTCACGGCAGTGAAGGCCGCCCGCATCGCTACCTCAGTTTTACCAAAGCCAACATCACCACACACTAAGCGGTCCATGGCTCGCGGCAATTGCATGTCGGCTAGCACCGCGGCTATCGCATCGAGCTGGTCGTCGGTTTCGGTAAACGGGAAACCCGCGGCAAAGCGGTCATGATCCTCAGCGCTGACTTGGAACGCATAACCTGGCTTCGCTTCACGCTGAGCGTAAACTTCAAGTAACTCGGCTGCCACGTCACGGACTTTTTCGGCCGCTTTGCGACGCGCTTTTTCCCATTGGTCGTTGCCTAATTTATTGAGCTGGACTTTGTCTTGGTCACCGCCGCTATAGCGACTAATTAAATGCAATGAAGAAACTGGAACAAATAACTTTGTGTTGTTGGCATATTCCAGAGTTAGAAACTCAGTCTCGATGCCACCGGCGGCCAACGAGGTTAATCCTTGATAACGACCAATACCATGCTCTAAGTGCACAACAGGTTGGCCGAGTGACAACTCGGCAAGGTTTTTAATTAGTGCATCAGCGTTTTGGCTTGCGCGTTTGTCTTGGTGGCGGCGTTGTGGCGCACGGTTACCGAACAGGTCGTTTTCAGTGAAGACCCACAAGGCCTGGGTGTCGCTAATGTGGGCGTAAAACGAATGTTCGAGTGGACTGACAATAATCGCAAAATCCACAGGCTGTAGCACAAATTCAGCAAAACTGTCGACTTCAGTGGGGTGTAACCCCGCTTTGCCAATTAGCTCTAACATACTTTCACGACGGCCCGCAGACTCGACGCAAATCAGTACCTGTTGGTTTTTCTTGAGTGCTTTGGTAATCGTATCCTGTAACAGCGCAAGCGGTTGTTTTTGCTTACCATCAATAATGACATCGGGCAGGGCTTTGGTTTTAAAGTCGACCGGCCCTGGCGAACGTTCGCCGTCGATAGCACCAACGCGAATGCGCGGGTATTGCTTTAAGGTCCCGAGTAATTCGTCGCGAGTTAAGAACAATTTTTGTGGCGCCAGAATGGGCTTTTGTTTGTCCCAGCGTCGCTCGTCATAACGGTACTCTATGTCGGTCCACAGTTTGTCGAGTTGCAACTGCAATGGGCCGTAAGTAAGCACGGTACACGACTTGGGTAAGTAGTCGAAGAGCGTTGCCATGGTTTCGAAGAACAGTGGCTGATAATACTCGATGCCAGCAGGCATAATGCCTTGTGTAACTTGCTGATAAATTGACTCTTTGGCGGTGAGAGCTGCGAATTCCTCACGAAATTGACGACGAAAGCGCTCAATACCGGCTTCGTCAGTTGGAAATTCGTGCGCAGGCAGTAAGGCAATTTTTTCGATAGGCGCTTCTGAACGTTGGCTTTCAACGTCAAACTGGCGAATGGAGTCGACTTCGTCGTCAAAAAAGTCGATTCGATACGGCGCTTCACTGCCCATTGGGAATAAGTCGAGGATTGAGCCGCGAACACTGTATTCACCGTGCTCCATAACTTGGTTCACATGGCGATAACCGGCTTTTTCGAGTTGTAAACGCAGGCTGTCATGAACAACGTGTTGGCCTTTTTCTAAATGCAAACTGTGGCCAGTGATAAATTCAGCCGGGGCCACGCGATGCATTAATGTATTTAATGCAACAATGAGAATGCCGTGCTGTTGTTGCGGCAATTGTGCGAGCACGCGCAAGCGTTCGGAAATAATATCTTGATGGGGCGAGAAATTATCGTATGCAAGCGTTTCCCAGTCTGGCAGTAATTGGATTTCGTTAGCAAACTCTGGCAAGAAAAATTGCAGCTCGGCTTGAAAGCGGTAAGCACTCGGAGCATCAGCGGTAATCAGTAACAACGGCGTTTGGTGTTGACGATACAATTGGCTAATTGCAAGGGCTGAACTACTGCCTTCAAGATGGCGCCAAGTCATTTCAGCGCTGGTGGGAAAAGGCGGTTGCAATAACGAAATCTGACTCATGGATGAACTGTTCCTATGACCTGCCGCAGATTGAAAAACGATAGTATAACTGAATGAGCGACGAACGACAGGTTGTCTGTGAAGTCAGATGTCTTTATGCTACGCAATTATGCTTGCTTGAATGGACCCGACTCACACATGAACAGGCCGTTGCCTCTGTATTTAGCGTTGCGTTATAGCCGCTCGCGCTCTCGTTCGACGTTTACGCGCTTTATTAGTCACTTTGTGGCCGCTGGGATCACTCTCGGTGTTATGGCGTTGATTGTTGTGACTTCGGTGATGAACGGATTCGAAAACGAATTGAAAACACGCATTCTTGGTGTCGTTCCGCAAGTTACTGTGAGTCCCCAACAACAAAGTACTCAGCGCCCACAACCTTTGGCCGATTGGCAAGCTGTGCAGCAATCGGTGACTTGGCCGGCAGCGGTACGGCATGTCAGTCCTTATGTGCAGTCCGAGGGCATCATTCAAGGCCATGCACAGTTGCAAGCGGTGTTAGTGCAAGGGATTTTCCCACACCTTGAACCGAGCCAAAATATTCTTCGTGAGCGCATGCTGTTCGGTCAACTGGACAGTCTGCGCGCGGGTGAGTATCGCGTTATTATTGGTCGTCCTTTAGCGGACATGCTCGACATTCAGATTGGTGAGCGAGTACGAGTGACGGCAGCGGCTGGACAGCAACAGACCCCCCTTGGCACTATGCCGGCACAGCGACAATTTACCGTCAGTGGCATATTTGAGGTGGGTGCCGATATTGATCAGCAACTGGTCTTGCTGCATGGCGCCGATCTGGCACGCTTACTGCGCTATCCAGAGAATCATGTAACCGGTTTACGGCTGTGGCTCAATGATGCCTTTGAATCTGCCCAGGTTAGCCAGCGTTTAGCGCCGCAATTTGCTGCGCAGGGCTTAGTTGTCGCGGACTGGCAACAACGTTATGGCCAGCTTTTTGCCGCCGTACGCATGGAGAAGGGCATGATGATGATCATGCTCGGATTAATTATTGTGGTTGCTGCATTTAATGCGGTTTCAGCCCTGATTATGCTCATCCAAGACAAGCGCAGTGATATCGCAATTTTACAGACCTTAGGGTTAAGCCCTCGGCGCATTTACCTGACTTTAATTCTCCAAGGTATGTACAGCGGTGTGGTCGGTGTCGTCCTCGGCGCGGCACTTGGGCTGTTACTGAGTACCTATTTAAATGGCATTTTAACCGCATTAGGTATCCATGTGTTTAGTGCAGGCGTAGCATTACCTGTGGTGATTCAATACAGCCAAGTGTTCGCCATTGTGCTTGCAGCGTTGGCGCTAACCTTTGTTGCAACTATGTACCCGGCGTGGCGCGCTGCACAACTCCAACCGGCAGAGATTCTTCGATATGAATAAGCAAGACTTGTTAGTTTCCGTATCCGACTTAAATAAAAGCTATCAAGACGGCGAGCGCACAGTCACTGTGCTTGAAGGCGTCGATTTGCAGCTGCAAGCCGGTGAGATGTTGGCGATTATCGGTGCCTCAGGCTCGGGTAAAAGCACGTTACTACATATTCTTGGCGGACTTGATAAAGCCGACTCTGGGCAAGTGACCATCGCCGGTGAGCAGCCATTGCAATTACCACAACATAAACTGGCACAGTGGCGCAATCAGCATGTGGGTTTTATTTATCAGTTCCACCATTTATTGAGCGAATTTTCGGCGTTAGAGAACGTTGCTATGCCGCTGCTGATTGCAGGTACACCGATGCCGAAAGCGCTGGCGCAAGCCAAGTCAATGCTCGAGCGTGTGGGCTTGGGACATCGGTTGGAGCACGCACCAGCGAAGCTTTCCGGTGGTGAACGGCAACGTGTTGCGATCGCTCGAGCTTTAGTCAACCAACCGGCTTTAGTGCTTGCTGATGAACCAACCGGTAATCTCGATGAGGACACGGCACAAGTAATTTACGATTTGATGCTTGAGCTCAACCGCGAGTTAGGTACAGCGTTTGTGGTGGTCACTCACGATATTCAGTTGGCCGCGAAACTACCGCGACAATTGCAACTTGATCATGGTCGTTTGGTTGAGGAACAGGCATGAACTTAGCGTTCCTGTTAGCTCGTCGATTTCGCCGCAGTCGCGAGAAAAGTCGTTACCTGAGCTTTATTTCCGCTTCCTCAACGATCGGGATTGGCCTAGGTTGCGCCATTTTGATTTTGCTGTTGTCGATTATGAACGGTTTTCAAAAGGCGCTCGAAGATGATTTTCTGGCTTTCGTTCCGCACGTTGAATATACCGCTGTTCGTGGTGGTCTCGACAATTGGCAGGAAGTCGTGCGAGTTGCTGAACAACACCCGCAGGTTAGCGCAGCAGCACCGGTTATCGTGTTAAATGCCATGATCCAGCAGCCTGGCCGCTTTCGTGGTCTGCAGGTACGCGCCATCGACGCGGAACGTGAAGTCGGCGTGTCTAATTTGACGCGTTTTATGAGCAGTGAAGACTGGCAGCGCTTTCAGACCAATGCCGATGGGGCCATTCTGGGTCAAGGTCTTGCCCAAGAGCTCAATGTCGCGCAGGGTGATTGGATTATGCTCATGATTCCTCAGCTCGACAGTGGTGACAGCTTACGTGCGCCGCGCCGTGTGCGAGTGCAGGTGAGTGGCGTGTTCGCGATGGCCGGTGAACGGGATTATCAACAAGCATTTATTCACTTGGCGAAAGGTCAAGAAGCTACTCAGCTTGGTGAAAACGTGAGTACGGTACGTTTGGCGGTGCGTGACGTTTATGCAGCGCCGCAAGTCGCCCGGGAAGTTGGTCAATCGTTACGTGAATACGCCTATATCCACGACTGGACACGTACCGAGGGGCACTTGTATCGCGATATTCAACTGGTGCGAACCGTGATGTATCTGGTTCTGGTTCTCGTGCTTGCGGTGGCGTCATTTAACATCGTGTCGACCTTGGTGATGGTGGTGCAAGAAAAGCGCGCGAGTATTGCGATTTTGAAAACCATGGGCGCAAGTCATGGTTTGTTATTGCGAACATTTGTTTGGCAGGGCAGTTTGAATGGTGTTATTGGTGCCAGTATTGGTACCGTCATCGGTGCAATTGCGAGCGTTCTGTTGCCACGCGGCTTACAAGCGCTCGAGCAGGCTTTGAATTTCACCGTGCTACCTGCTGAACTGTATTTTATCAGCAGTATTCCAAGTGATCTGCAGGTCTTGGACGTGGTGCTGGTTGCCGGTGTTGCGTTGATCACCAGTGTGGTGGCGACACTTTACCCAGCTTGGCAAGCGGCAGCGATTGAACCTGCGGAGGCGTTGCGCGGAAAATAGTTAATCGCGCTCGTCGAAGGACGCGGTACGTCGTTTTTGAAACTCTTCTTTTAGCTCACGCAAACGCTCCCGGCGTTTGCGTAGACGTTCATTCCATGCGTTCTGCACAGCCTGGCGCCAGATCTTGCGCACGAGCAAATACGCTAAGCCACTGAAAAATCCGCCAACGACTACAGAACCTAACACCAATGCCGGCACAATTGTTGATAAACTGGCTTGGAACCACGCAACAGAAAGCTCAAATAAAAACGGCTCACTGGGTTGTCGCAGCAGGAAGCTGCCAACTCGATAAGAGCCGTAGAGCATGGCTGGCATGGTTATTGGGTTGCTAATCCAGACGATTGCGACTGACAAGGGCAGATTAACGCGGAAAAAGATCGCAACTGCCGCCGCAGCGATCATTTGAAACGGCATCGGCATGAATGCAAAGAAAATACCAATCGCAAAACCACCGGCGGCTGTTTTGCGGTTGAGGTGCCAAAGATTGGTATCGTGAGCCACCGCACCGAAGGGCTTTAAAACGCCGTATTGGTTCAGTTTATGCACGTCTGGCATGAATCGTTTCAAAAACTTTCTTGGCATACGGTTTTCAAAATTCCATCAACATCAAAAAGGTCCGCAACAAACGCAAGGACGCGGCGACAATGAAAATACAGCTCGATACAATCGCTGCAGGCACAATCGCTGCAGTTCTCAGCATGGCGTGGATGGAGCCTGACTCGTTGGCCCCACGAATACTTCCTGTGCTCGTCTTGCTCATTAGTTTACTGCTTTTCCGGCTAAAAATCTTTACGTTAGCAATATTTTTATGCGCGTACGCGTGGGTATTTCTGTACGCCTTTGGAGTCATGAAGAGCGTTATCGATACGCAACCAAGTGACGCAACACCGAGACAAGCACAATGGATTCAAGTGCAAATTACGGAATTACCACAACAACGCGGTTCGACGCTGCGGCTGCAAGGGCTGTGGCAACAACAGCGACAACCGGCGCAACTTATACAGTTAAGCTGGTTTGCACCGCCAGACTTTGCGCAACCACCGCAAGTGGGCGACATTTGGTGGTTGCAGGCGCGCTTGCGTCCAGTCGTTAGCCGTGCCAATCAGGGGGGATTCGATTATCAAAGCCATTTGGTACGGCAGCGAATCTGGCTGAATGCAACCGTGATCAAGGGTGAGCGGATGCAAGCGACTCAACGTGTTTCGCCACGCTCCGTGATCATGAATAAGTTAGCAGCGTGGCGAGCTAACGCTGAACAGCCGCAAGGACTGCACTATTTAGACATTGTTCTAGCGCTCACCTTGGGTGAGCGGCAATGGCTGAGCGCCGAACGTCGTCGTTTGCTGATTGAAACGGGTGTGGCCCACGTGATGGCCATTTCCGGTTTGCATGTGACCTTCGTTTTTGCCGTTAGTTGGTGGCTCGCGCGTGTACCTTTGCATATTTGTTGGCGGCTATTGGCGTGGATTCCGCGTTTAAGGGTTCCAGAACTGTCGCGCCAACCTAATCAGCAATGGCTAGCTCTCGCTCTCGGATTTGCTTGTGCATTGGCCTATGCGGCACTGTCGGGTTTTGCGGTATCGACGTTGCGGGCATTGGCATTACTGGGGCTTTTTGTCATGAGCCGGATATGGGCGTGGCGTTTGACACCAATGCAAGTGCTTTTGCGCGGTGTTGCGGTGATTCTGCTGGTTGATCCATTGGCGTGGTTAGACGTCGGTTTTTGGCTATCGGTGGGAGCCGTTGCGGTCATCTTCTTTTGGCATTGGTGGTCTGTCACAAGCATTACCGATGCAGCAAGTCATGTTGGCCCGATAACAAATAAGGTGTCCTTGCTGTGGCGTTTTGAAGTCATGCTCACGGTGCTATTGGCACCGTTGACGATTTTTTACTTTCACGGCATTGCTTGGTTAACGCCATTAACGAACTTGCTCGTCATTCCCGTGTTTGCCTTTGCTATTTTACCCCTGAGTTTATTGGCCGTTAGCTTATTGTTGGTGCCGTTTGCCATTACAGAACAACTCGCATGGGGCTTGTTGCAATTGGTGGATCCGATTTTGCACACGGTATTTCAGTTTTTAGCAACCGCTGCATCGTGGCCGAGTGCTTGGCTAGAAACGGTGGAGTTAAGGTGGGTATTACTACTGGCGTTGGTTTATTTAGTTGTGCATTGGCAGCAAGTTAAGCAGAGACGCTGGCTCTTTGGATTCAGCTCAGCAGCGGTGATTGTTGTCCTACTGCAGCCACAGCAAGATGAGTTTGCCGTGCATGTACTCGACGTTGGCCAAGGCAGCGCAGTTGTGATTCAGCGTGACCGTGCCGCACTGATTTATGATGCGGGGCCGGGTTTTGGGCAAGGGCATCATCTCGGTCATGACGTCATTTTGCCATTTTTACGCCAGCGGCGATTACGACCTGAATGGTTGGTTATTTCTCACGAACATCAAGACCATACTGGCGCTGCAGACGCTCTGCAGGCGTCGTTTTCAGGATTGCAAACGATGCGCTCACGCTTTGCTTTTCAGGAGTCTAGCGATTGGGGCTGGCAGCCACAGGCGTTTCCCGATGAGTTAACTGCAGCGACCCTGCCGTGTAGTTGGGGGCAAACCTGGCTGTGGCAGGGCGTGCAAATACGTGCACTGGCACCCATGCCAGGCCCTTCATTTGGACCGAATAATGACAGTTGTGTGCTCTTGCTTACGTACCGTGGTCAACGTGTGCTGCTCACGGGTGATATTCAGCGCCACACGGAACTGCGCATGGTTGGGCGTTATGGCAAACAATTACGTGCGGATGTCTTGGTGATCCCGCATCATGGCTCGCAAACTTCCAGCCAAGCGGAGTTTCTCGATGTCGTACAGCCGCATGTTGCGGTGGTCAGTCGCGGTTTTATGAATCAGTTTCGGATGCCGCATAGAGACGTGCAAACGCGTTATCAAGAGCGCGATATTCCGCTCTATGATACAGGTCGAGACGGTCAGGTGACGTTACGGTGGCAATCGGGTCGTTCTATTTTGAGAGCAGAGCAGGAAGCCGGTTGGCAAGTGCAGACCTACTACCGTGATTGGCGCAACCGATGGTATGCAAGGCGGCTGCCCGAGTGGCAACGCTAGTAAAACGGTTTCACTTCCGGTTACAATGGCGCGGTCTTTTCAACATTATGGTTGCCAATGGATTCGAATCTAAAACGAAAAAAGCATTTCCGGCGCTTATTAAGTTACATAAAACCTTACCGTTTTGCTTTTGCCTTTGCCGTCTTTGGCATGCTGGGCTATGCCGGTATTGATACCTTTTTCTTTGCCAATATTGAAACCTTAATCGACGACGGTTTGGGTGCTGGTAACCCGCAAATTTTGGTTTATGCAGCCATCTTTGTACCGGCGATTTTTATCATTCGTGGATTATTTAATTTTATTTCCACCTACTTCTTAAGTTACGTCGGCTTTCAGATTGTAACGAAAATGCGCCAAGAGCTATTTGAGCACTTGATGCGTTTACCCGTGGCTTATCATGACAAAGTGTCAACGGGCGATCTCATTTCGAAAATCACTTATGACACTCAACAGTTAGCAGAAGCAACCAGCCGAGCGGTGCTGACCCTGATAAAAGAGGGAGCGTTTGTGATTGGCTTGCTTGGTTTGATGTTCTACCACAGCTGGCAGCTCTCACTGGTCTTCCTTGTCATTGGTCCAGTCATTGGTAAAGTCGTTTCAGTCGTTTCGCGCAAGTTCCGCGAAGTGAGTAGCAAAATTCAAACCGCCATGGGCAACGTGACTACGACTGCCGAGCAAATGATCAATGGTCATCAAGTTGTCGTGATGTTCGAAGGCCAAAAGCATGAAGCTGAGCGGTTCGGCGCGGTGAATAAAGCGACCCGACAGCAAAACATGAAGTTGGTTAATATTCGTACAGTTAGTACCTCGGTGATTCAGTTTATCGCGTCGTTGAGTCTTGCGGCGGTGTTATTCATTGCCAGCTTCCCTAGTATGATTGAGCAGCTGACGCCTGGAGCCTTTACGACCATGTTGACGGCGATGATCATGTTGCTGCGACCGTTGAAACAGCTCACCAATGTCAACGCTGACTTCCAACGCGGTCTCGCTGCGGCCGCGAGTATTTTTGCGGTGCTTGACGAAGAGCAGGAAAAAGACACAGGAAGTCATCAAGTTGCGCGCGTTAGAGGCGACGTGACCGTGAAGAACTTAACCTTCCGTTATGCTCGCAAAGACACACCAGCGTTAAACGATGTAAGTTTCCACGTGCCTGCAGGGAAGACATTAGCGCTCGTTGGACGGTCGGGAAGCGGTAAATCGACCATCTCGAATCTGTTGACCCGATTCTATGACTATGAAACTGGTGCAATTGAACTCGATGGCGTCGACATTCGCGAGTACGAATTGAAATCGTTGCGCCGCCAGTTTGCTGTTGTTTCGCAAAGTGTCACTCTGTTTAACGATACGATCGCCAATAACATTGCTTACGGAGCCCAAGAGCAAGTGTCGCGCGAAGCGATTGAGCGGGCGATTCAGTTGGCCTATGCGGACGAATTTATCAATGAAATGCCGCTTGGTTTAGAGACCATCGTTGGTGAGAATGGCGTGATGTTGAGTGGCGGTCAGCGTCAGCGGATTGCCATTGCCCGAGCTCTGTTGCGGGACGCACCATTATTGATCCTCGATGAAGCCACTTCAGCGCTCGACACCGAGTCAGAGCGGCATATCCAAGCTGCGCTTGAAAATTTACAACAGAATCGAACCTCGATTGTGATTGCCCATCGATTGTCGACCATCGAAAAAGCGGATGAAATTTTGGTCTTGGACCACGGACGTATAGTCGAGCGCGGAACGCATCAGGAGTTGTTAGCGTTATCCGGCGTTTACGCGCAATTGCACAATTTGCAAGTTGGTGGGGAAAACGGCAAGACGGCAGACTAAGCCAGTTTGGTTAGGGACGAGCAGTGAATAAGAATCAGAATAAACGCAGTAAAGAAAGTCTGAAAACGTCACCACCAAAAATTGTGCAATGGTGGTATCGCCGGCGTTTGGTATTGCCGCTGATACCCATGCTGCCACTCAGCTTGGTGTTTACGTGCATGGCTTGGCTACGGCGATTGTTGTTCTTCATACGCCTGAAAAAGACGCATAATTTTCCCGTGCCCGTGATTATTGTTGGCAATGTCACGGTTGGCGGCACCGGCAAAACGCCTTTGGTTCTGGCGCTGGTTGAAGCGTTACAAGAGCAGGGCTTTCGGCCGGGGATCGTCAGTCGCGGCTATGGGGGCCAGGGGCCGTTTCCGCAAGCGGTGCAGGCTGATAGTAAAGCCAGTGATGTGGGTGACGAACCACTCATGTTAGCGCAGCTGACCGGCGTGCCGGTTGCAGTTGCTCCAAAACGACCGCAAGCCGTGTCACTGCTGTTGGCCGAGCATGCGGTGGATATCATTATTGCCGACGATGGTCTGCAGCACTATGCACTTGGGCGTCAAATTGAAATAGCCGTTGTTGACGGTGAACGCGGCCTAGGCAATGGTTGGCGATTACCAGCCGGGCCCTTACGAGAAAGTAAACGGCGTTTACGCAAAGTGGATTGGGTTGTGGTCAATGGAGCGGTTCCGGATGACCTCGATGACTACGCACGGCGCCTCGGTTTACGCAAACACCCGCGCAAACTTGTTGCCATGCAGTTGCAGCAGACGGGATGGCGGCGGGTCAGTGACAACCAAGAGATTGACGTACCCGACGGTGAAAGTGCACTTGCGATTGCCGGCATTGGCAATCCCGAACGGTTTTTCAATTTATTAAAAGCACAACATATCGATTTACTGGAAACTCGGGTCTATCCTGATCATTATCAATACCGCACCCAAGACTTCTACAATGTCAGTAATGAGGTGCCGGTATTAATGACTGAAAAGGATGCCGTGAAATGCCGGAGTTTTGCGCGTCCGCATTGGTACTTTTTGCAGGTTAAAGCGCGTTTTAGTGGTGATTTTTTAGAACAATTGAGCGCACGAGTGAAACCAGCGTCGGTGGCAAACAATGACACTAACGCGGAAGCTCGTGCAGCGCAGGAGTAAAAGAATGAGTCTCGGTGCAAATATGCTAGGAATTTTGGCGTGTCCGTCATGCAAGGGCAAGTTGATTTGGAATCAAGATAAGACCGAGTTGGTCTGTTGTGGTGAACAACTGGCCTATCCGGTGCAAAATGGTATTCCGGCATTGTTGGCAAGTGCCGCACGGGAATTGTCGCAAGCTGAAGTGGAGCAAGTAAAGTCATGAGCTTCACGGTTGTGATTCCAGCGCGTTATGCGTCCACTCGTTTACCGGGAAAACCACTTGCCGATATCGGTGGCAAATCGATGATTCAGCATGTGTACGAGCGTGCTGTGCGTAGTGGTGCGGCAGAAGTCATAGTCGCAACTGACGATGAGCGCATTCTTGAAGTCGTGAAAGGTTTTGGTGGCCGTGCTATGCGAACCTCGCCTGATCATCAGTCAGGTACCGAGCGTCTTGCTGAAGTGGTCGACCGACTCGCACTTGCTGATGATCAAGTGGTGGTCAATGTCCAAGGTGACGAGCCTTTTATTCCGCCGGAAATCATTTGCCAAGTTGCTGAAAATCTCGCAAGCCAGCGCGTTGCTCCCATGGCAACATTAGCGGTGACTCTGAGCAACTCGGACGACTTGTTTAATCCGAATGTGGTCAAAGTCGTTTCCGACGCGCAGAACTACGCGTTGTATTTTAGCCGAGCAGCCATTCCGTGGGACCGCGAACGATTTAACCAAGCGCGCGATAAAGCCGAGCTAGAAAGTGGTATGTATCGGCGTCATATCGGTATTTATGCCTATCGAGCTGGGTTTATTGAGCGTTACGCGGAATGGAAACCAAGTCCCTTAGAAAAGCTTGAGTCGCTCGAACAGTTACGAGTACTGTGGTACGGCGAACGTATTCATGTGGCGGAGGCATTAATTGAGCCGCTAGGTGGCATCGATACGCCGGATGACTTGGAATACGCACGTCAGCTTGTTGCTAAATAAGGGCTTGCGAGCTTGAACTGAGCTTGGACATTAGCGTTTGGGCCTTATAGTAAGTCCAATTGTTGTTGATCGTCGCGATGTTCCTGCTGCTGTTGTTGGCGCAGGAAGGCCTCGCGACGTTTTTGGCGTTGAGCGAGGAGCTTGAGAATCCGCGCTCGCTCAGCGGCAGGCTTAAGGTGCCATTGAAAGCGTTCGTCGCGGGAGCGCAAACAGCCGCGACAATAGCCGCGCGGACCAGACTCACAAACGCCGATGCATGGGTTGGGAAGGTCGAACATCTCCAACTGGTCGGCCTGCTCAGAGGTCGCTGGCGCGTAAAGGAGGTCATTGAGGTCGGACTGACTCATCGTGTTTCCTCCGTTTGTTGTTGGCGATAAACCTGTGGGGCAAACCCCGTTATTTTCTTGAATAAGCGCGAAAAATAGTAGGGGTCTTCGAAGCCAAACGCAAGTGCAACTTGGCGTACCGACGCATTACTCTCGGTTAACATGGTTTCGGCGCCGCGAATTTTCATCTCATTAAAGTAGCGAAGTGGTGGCACACCGGTTACTTCGCGAAACTTCTTACTAAAATAGTAACGCGATAAGCCAGCAAAGTTGGCGAGATCATCAAGCTCTAAGGTGCGATGGCTGTTGTCGCGCATAAAACGGTCAAGCGCGGTTAAATTAAAGCCACCTTCGTGGCGCGCACTGTCTTTATTCAACAGGGGCAAGTCAGTAATTAGCTTACGCAACAAAGACGTAGCAAGCACTGCTCGCTCGAAGGTTAGACGTTGATGCTGCAGATTCAACAACGTATTGACGTCGGGTAATAGTGTTTGCCAACGCTGTAACGTTAACACGGGCGGCCGTTCAGCGGTGGTGGAAATCCCAATATAATCCATGAAGCGACTCGCATTTTTACCGGAGAAGTGCGCCCAGTAGATACTCCACGGTTGCTCGCGGTCACTATGATAGCTATGTGCAACACCTTGCTTTAAAAACAGCACTTGCCCGGCGGAAATACTACCTTGATGATTCTCGGTGCGATAAAAACCGCGACCCGCGTGACAAAAGATCAATAAATGGTCGGTATGCACGGTCCGTCGCACTCGATGGTCGAGCGCTTCTAAGTAGTGCCCATAAGCCACGGGAAACAAGTCCGCGGTCAGCGGATGCTGCGCAAGTTGTTCGATTAAACTCGGTGGCAGCAGTAAACGCGAACTACCAGCGAGTAGGGGCCAATCAGAGGGTTGACTCATAAAGTGAGCATCTCATCGAAAATAGCAATATTGTCCATCATACAGGCAATTTTATCGATTCTAAAGTGCGAGTGCATTTGGTCTAATGCAGGACACGCAAAACTACAATTTATTTACATCAGAAATGCATGTAGCAAGAGGTCAACATGGCTAGCAACAGCAAGAAAGTGAAGTTATTTATCGATGGTGAGTTTGTGGAGTCACAAGCCACTCAATATATTCCTGTGACCAATCCGGCCACTCAGGAAGTGATTGCCGAAGTTCCTTGCGCCACGCAAGCTGAAGTTGAGCAAGCCATTGCCAGCGCCAAAGCAGCATTTAAGACTTGGCGCGAAGTGCCAGTACCAGAGCGTGCGCGCGTCATGATGCGTTATCAAGCATTGTTAAAAGAACATCATGATGAAATCGCCGAAATCTTAGCGTTAGAAACAGGCAAAACCTTTGACGACGCAAAAGGTGATGTTTGGCGTGGTATTGAAGTGGTGGAACAAGCAGCGAATATTCCAGCGCTGATGATGGGCGAAACCGCTGAAAACGTAGCACGCGGCATTGACACCTATAGCTATATTCAGCCACTTGGCGTTTGCGCGGGTATTACGCCATTTAACTTCCCGGCGATGATTCCATTGTGGATGTTCCCAATGGCAATCGCATGCGGAAACACCTTTATTTTGAAACCGTCTGAGCAAGATCCATTGACGCCAACGCGTTTGGTTGAATTGTTCGAGCAAGCCGGTGCGCCAAAGGGTGTACTGCAAGTTGTGCACGGTGGTAAAGAGCAAGTTGATATCTTGCTAAAAGACAAAGACGTCAAAGCCTTGTCATTTGTTGGTTCGGTGCCGGTTGCTGAGTATATCTACCGCACCGGTACTGAACACCTGAAACGCGTACAGGCGTTTGCTGGTGCGAAGAACCACAGTGTGATTATGCCAGACGCTAACAAGCAAACTGTCATTAATAACTTGGTAGGTGCCTCTGTGGGCGCAGCCGGTCAGCGTTGCATGGCGATTTCAGTTGCCGTGTTTGTTGGTAAGTCGAAAGAGTGGATTCCAGAGCTTGCTGAGCAGTTAGCAAAAGTTCAGCCAGGTGCATGGGACAACAAAGACGCAGCCTACGGCCCATTAATTAGCCCGCAAGCGAAACAACGGGTTATTTCACTGATTGAGCAAGGCAAGAAAGAAGGTGCTGAGTGCTTAGTTGACGGCACGAACTGTGTCGTTGAAGGTTATCCTGACGGAAACTGGGTTGGCCCAACCTTCTTTAGCAAAGTCACACCAGAAATGACAATTTACCAACAAGAGATCTTTGGCCCGGTGTTATGCGCGGTCGAAGTTGAAACACTCGAAGAAGCCATTGCGTTAGTGAATGCGAACCCATTCGGTAACGGTACTTCAATTTTCACTGCCAATGGTGCTGCGGCGCGTAAATACCAGCATGAGATTGAAGTCGGTCAAGTGGGTATTAATATTCCAATTCCGGTGCCATTACCGTTCTTCTCATTCACCGGTTGGAAGAATTCGTTCTTTGGTGACCTGCATGCTTACGGCAAGCAAGCGATTCGTTTCTACACCGAAACTAAAACGATTACGGCGCAGTGTTCAGTGCCGCTTGCG
>JAMCRH010000018.1:0-13321 GCA_023380515.1 Gammaproteobacteria bacterium
GGGCCATTCAGTGAAGACAATTTGCTGATTTTCACCAAGGTTTGGAATCGCATCAACTGCCACCGGTGAAGACGGTAAGCCAGTATCCCAGCGAAAAGGCGCGACGGCGACACCAGCAACAATGACGCCCACCGTTAGAAGGGCAACGACCAGCTTGTTGTTGAGTAGCCAATGTAGCAGTGAATGCATCATCAGTGGTTTCCTCCTGACAACACACCCATGTGATCACCACAGCGCAACATCCGCGAACCAAAATAAGGATTTAACAGCTCATCTTGTTCTTGTAACCAGTATGCGCCTTCACCGCGACGGGCCATCGGGCAAAACATCAAATGCAAATCACCATGATGATAGCCAGCTTCCGCAAGTGTAATCATGGCTTGCGAATGGGCATAAAACTGGTCACGTGCAACACTGATGCGGTCGACATGATGGGCATGGCCAGCACCAGTCGTTAATTGCTCGTGTTGTGTCGCCAACGCACTTGGCCAAGTCACCGCCGCCACCGCATCATGAAACTCAGTGGCCGCCTGTTGCCAAGCTGCTAAATCGTCGCTATGCAGTGCTGCCCACATTTGGTGATACGCCGCAAATACCGCACTGGCATCAACAGTTGAGTCAAACTCAACCGCAGCAGAGCTAGCAGCCGCATGTTCCGCATGCTCATCCGTGGTACCTGCGCTCCCGCCATGATGCTCGTGCCCAGTGGCTCCGCCACCTTGAGGAGCCATCATGCTTGGCCGACCGCGCAACTGCAGTTCGCTGTCAATGCGGAACGCACCGCGGCTCACCACGAGTTCATCCGCACTCAACCCGCTCAGCACTTCGTAACGGTCACCATAGCGACCACCCAGCTCAACCTCGCGCGCAGCAAAAGCGCCAGAGCTAGCCTCCTCTTGAACATAGACAACTGCACGTTTGCCGGTAATTAATGGCGCCGAAGCTGGAATCGTCAACACGCCCTCACGTTGCAGTTGTAATGTTGCCCGAACAAAACCACCGGCGGCCGCCACAAGATCATCGGCATCTAGCGCAATGCGCACACCACGCGTCCGCCGCTCATCGTCAATGCGTGGCGCCATCGATACAATCGTGCCACTTACTTCGCGCGCCGAACGATGACCCAGCGACAGCTGCAGTTGCACGCTGTCACCGACAACAAAATGGTTTACATCGCGCTCAAACACATCTAAAACCAGCCAGAGTTTGTTGCTATCAGCAATCGCAAGTAGCATGTCGCCAGTGTTCACATAATCACCCTGACTAACCGCCCGCGTTGTCACCAACCCAGAACTTGGTGCATGAATCACCACTCGCTCTTGTGCTTCACCGCGTTCAATCAAGGCGTCGATTTGTTCGGTGGTCATGCCAAGTAAACGCAGCCGCTCGCGTGCTGCGCGTAGGGTTTGCTGATGCCCTTCTTGCACAAATGCTGGGCCTTGACGGTTAGACAACCGGATTGCCTGCAAAAGCTCCTGCTGAGCCACTAAAAGCTCAGGGCTATAGAGCTCGATGAGCGGTTCACCTTGCGTCACCCGCGCGCCCTCATAATTCACTAACAAACGTTCAATGCGGCCACTTGTCCATGCACTAATCGAGGTTAAGCCGCGCTCGTCATAATCAAGCTGGCCAGTTAGTCGCAGTTCGTACTGGGCCAAGCCATCGCGCACCGGCTCGGTTTGTAAACCAAGCAGCGCCAAGCTGCGGCCACTGAACTCAATGCGAGTGACATCGCCGTCGTCATCAGAACCTCCGGCAGCGACCGGAATAAGCTCCATGCCACAAATCGGGCAGCGATCATTCGGATCCGTCGAACGGAAGTTTGGATGCATTGAGCAGGTATACTCTTGCGCTTGCGTTTGGGTGAATAGCCCACCATTTGCAGCGCTTTGTTGTCCATTGCTAGAGTGTGCATGGCCACTATGATCATGATGTTCGCCGTAGTCATGCGCATGCACAGGGGCTTGCAAACCAACACTCAAACTCAACGTAGTCGTAATCAAGACAGCAAATAGCGCCGTAATGGCGACCGTGGTTTTAATCGTTTTCATGGTGAGCCTCGGTATCTAACTGATAGGCAAAAAAAGAATGAATGGTCGTGACCGCGTCGAGCTGATTCGCCAGTGCGCGTTGATAAGCTAACGCAAAGGTCAGCCATTCCTGCTGACTGGCAAGGACGTCGGCAAAGGTCGTCGCGCTATTGGCATACTGTGTGAGGAGCGAAGCCACCGCTTGCTCCGATCGCGGCAATAAAACGTCGCCGTAAAGCTGGCGATTACGGTCGGCTTCTTGCCATTGATACAGTGCCATGCTTAATTCAGCTTGGAGTTCTAACTGCGTGCTTTGCCACCGTGCAATGGCGCTGTCCACGTTGGCCGCGGCGACGTCACGTTGTGCTTGATAACGGCCTCGCCAAAGGGGTAATGACACGCCAACCATACCGCTCACTGTGCCTGACTCCATAGCCGTGTTCATATACTCCAGACCGACCATCAGCCGCGGCAGTCCCGCCGTACTGGCTATATCTTGCGCCACTTGCAATGCTTGTAACTCATATTCAGCGACTCGAAGTAATGGGCTCGCTTGTGTTAGTTCAGCATACAATTTGCCCTGTTCACGGGGTAATTGACTCGCTTGCGCATGCAAATCGGCCAAACGCAGATCCGATTCGAATGGCTCCGTCACCCCTCGGCTTAGGGCGCTATTTACCCGCGCCAGTTGTGAGCTTTTTAAGGCTTGTAAATTGGCTAAGTCACTCGTGCTTTCTGCAGCTGCATTCTGCGCGCGTAAAAACTCACTTAAGCTAATATTCCCCGTGGCATATTGTTGTTCCGCCACCAATACCAGCTGCGCGCGTAAGTCGGCCAAATCCTGCTGCACACGAATATTCTCTAACACATATAAATATTCGATCAGTGCCCGCATGACTGTAGTCGTCACCGCCGCTGTTTCTTCCAGGTAGCGTGCTTGTGCGGCGCGTAATGCGGCTTGGGCTTGCTCGACAGCCATGGCTCGACGTTTGAAAATCGGAATATCTTGGCTTACAGCGATTGTTCGCGAGTCAGTATTGTTCAAGCCTTGGCTCAGACTCAGTTCGGGATCCATGAGTGCACCGGCAGCCGTGACTTGTGCTTCGGCACTTCGCAGCTCAGCTTTTGCGGCTTGAATGCGCGGGTGATGTTCATAGGCATAGCGAATCATGGCCGCAATATCAGCATCACGAACCATAGCAGGTGCTTGTTGGGTGTGAACTTGGGCGGCCTGCAAATCCGCTGCGGCCAAATAACTTGGTTGGTAACTCGCGCAAGCAGCAAGGCCGCTAATCACGAATAGCGCCACAGCAAGTCGAATAAATTTGAATGAAAACATACAATTTGCCTATCCAGAAACAAAGTTTCCAGCACACCATTCCGGTTGCTGGCATGACAGTGATTGGATTAAGCAATAATCGGTGGGCGAGAGTTTTGCGCAGGCAAAAACGAGTAGAAAGACTCGAGAACCCAAGCCACGTTGTGTGCTGGGCTTGGGAGGTGACATTCAAGGGTCACTAACGCAGCCATACAACCGTGGCCTGCTGAGACACAATGGCCGCAGTCTGCTGGGCAGTTTAAGTAGCAATCGCTACCTTGGTCACAGCAATCGTGATTGCTGTCGGCGCTATGACTGGTGTGATCAGGCGCGGCATGAGCAACAGCGGTATGCGCGACTTGCTCCTGCATTTTTGCCATCAGTTCGCAGTGTGCGTCGGCTTTTTCGGAGGGAGCGAGCGCTGAATGAACAGTGTCACTGGTCGTCATCCCATGCGCTAAATGCTGAATACCTGTGGTGTGCGTATTACCATACGCCGTCGCACCACCAGCAAATGGTAGTGTGACCAAGGTACTCAGAATAAAAATCACCAGCCAAAGCCGGCCATTTGTGCGCATGTGCTGCTCCTAAAATAACCAACACAGAATAGTCGCCGAGCGTAAAAAAGTAAAGAACTTTCCGCCTCCAATACCTTTGAACGAGCCTCGTATAGGCTATTCACCGCACTTGGTCGCCATATTCATTCATTTACCGCAAATTCAGATTTGTTTACCCTTTATTTTTGTTTAATCGGTTAAGTTATCGTTAAAATCGACGGGCTAAATCCTAAACACACACAACAAGGCTGCATTGAACGGCCACATGCAGGGAACTCAAAGATGAAGAAAACATTGATTGCGACAGCCCTTGCCGCACTACTTGTGACTCCTTTGGTTTACGCCGAAGAAGCCAAAGAAAATGGCGAGAAGAAAGAAGAAGAGAAAAGTTATTCGGATCTGATTAAAGATCTTGATGCCCACGAAGGACTATTTAACCTTTATCAAGATCCGAAAACTGGAAAAATGCAGTTTTCAATTGCTGATGAGCAACTCGACAAACCCTTCCTTTATTTTGCAACCACAGTAGACGGTGTCGTTGAAGCCGGTCATTTCCGTGGTAACTACCGGGAAACGAAAGTCGTTGAGTTCCGTCGTTACTTCGATCGCATTGACATTGTTGTGCTCAACAACAATTTCCACTTTGACGAAGATAGCGCCTTACACCGTGCCAAAGATGCAAACATCAGTGAAGCAACCGTCGCCTCATTAAAAATCAAGAAAGAAGCCGATGGCCGTATTCTGTTAGACGCTGACGAGCTGTTCCTGAGTGAAGCATTGCACCGGGTATCACCATGGGCGCGCCCAGGTGGGAACCAAGGTCCTTCATTCTCGCTAGGTAACCTGAACCGTAATCAGTCACGTGTCGTTAACAAACGTGCCTATCCGAACAATATGGACGTGGTGGTTGATTATGTCTTCAACAACCAAAACCCAACTGTTCGTGGTTCAAACGCGGTCACTGACCCGCGCTCAATTTCAATCAAATTGCAGCACTCGTTCATTGCGCTACCAGAAAACGACTTCCAACCGCGCCGTGCTGACGCTCGTGTCGGTTATTTCGGGCAGCAAGTCACCAACATGACCACCGCTGACTGGACACCATTTAACGACGTCATTAATCGCTGGAACCTCGTCAAAAAAGATCCAGATGCTGCGATGTCAGAGCCAGTGCAGCCAATCGTTTGGTGGATTGAAAATACGACGCCAGTTGAATGGCGTGACACGGTTGCTGAAGGTATTTTAGCGTGGAACAAAGCGTTTGAAGCTGCTGGTTTCATCAATGCTATTGAAGTTCGCGTACAGCCTGATGACGCTGAGTGGGATGCCGGTGATATTAACTACAATGTGGTTCGTTGGACTTCGTCACCACGTCCTCCGTTTGGTGGTTACGGTCCGTCATTAGCTAACCCACTAACCGGTGAGCTCATTGCTGCTGACATCATGATGGAATACGTCTACATGAGTAACCGTTGGATGGAGCACGAAATTTTCGCTGACGACGCCTATGGTCTAGGGCACCAACATGACGAAAATGGCCTGTATTGCAGCCAAGGTCACTTAATTCATTCCAACTTGATCGCTGGCCGCGCCATGGCCGATTTGCTCGGTAACGAGTCAATCGAGGACAACGAGTTACTCCGTCAGGGTATGATTCACGTTATCCTGCACGAAGTTGGTCATACCTTAGGCTTGAACCACAACATGAAAGCCTCGATTCTGTGGGACGAGAAAGAAGTTCACGACGCGTCATTAACCCAAGGTGTGTTAACCGGCTCAGTCATGGACTATGCGCCAGTGAACATCGCACCACCGGGTGTTGAGCAAGGTGACTTCTATCAATACGTTGTTGGTCCTTACGACGTGTGGGCCATCGAGTATGGTTATAGCCCTGCGCTAGACGACGCTGACGCTGAAGAAGCTCGTTTAGAGTCGATTCTAAGCCGCTCACATGAGCATGGTTTAGCGTTCGGCAACGACGCTGACGATATGCGTGCTCCGGGCCGCCACATTGACCCACAAGTCATGATCGGTGACATGTCTTCAAACCCTGTGGCCTATGCACTGGGTCGTTTTGAAGTTGTTAACCACACGCTCGACAACTTGCTTGAGCGGACCCGCGTCGACGGCCGTTCGCATCAGCGTACTGCCACCACTGCAGGTCGTTTGTTTGGCCAGTACTCAAGCCAAGCGGGCGTGATTTCACGTCAAATCGGTGGTGTCTATGTGGAACGTGCTGTGGTCGGCCAAGGCGCTGACGCCAAACCGTTTACGCCAGTGCCACGCGAGCGTCAGAAAGCAGCGATGCAAGCCCTGAAAGACCACGTCTTTGCACCAGATGTATTGCACCGTATGGAGCCTGTTTTAGCGTATATGCAAAACGAGCGTCGTTTCTTCAACCACTCAGGAAACAACGAAGATCCGAAGTTCCACAGCATGGTCTTAAACATGCAGCGCAACGTCTTTAATCACGTCCTTCACCCGTGGGTATTGCAACGGATTACTGACAGCACGCGTTACGGTAACGAATATCCGTTGCATGAAGTCATGGGCGACCTGACTGACGCGGTGTTCCAAGCGAATAAGCCGTTAACCACCACCAGCAAAAACCTGCAAATTGAGTACGTCCAACGTCTACTCAACGTCGCTGGTTTCGAAGGCAGTGGTAATTACGACAACCTGAGCAAAGTGGCTGCCACCGCTCAGCTGAATCGTATTCGTGCTATGCGTGCGCCACGTCGTTCAGACTTTGAAGCAACGGCACATTACGACTATATTAAACGCATTATCGACAACGCGTTTAACAGCTAAGATTGTCTAAGCGACAGTCCTAGCATAAGGATGGCTAGATGCTGAAACTTGGACCTGCCACGTTAGTCGCCGCGGCCTTTATCGGCCCCGGCACTGTGGTTACCGCCTCAGTGGCAGGGGCAAGTTTCGGTTATGCATTGGTTTGGGCGCTCGCCTTTGCAATAGTAGCCACCATGATTCTGCAAGAAATGTCCGCTCGGGTTGGTGTTGTGACGCAACGCGGCTTGGGCGAAAACTTGCGAACTGTGATAGAGCGCCCTTCTTTGCGTCTCCCCTTTTATATTCTCGTCATTGCTGCTGTCGTCATTGGCAACGCAGCTTACCAAGGTGGCAACCTCACCGGGGCTAGTATTGGCGCCGAGGGGCTCCTCGGTACGCATCCGTTTGCCTTTAATTTGTGGGCCGTCGTCATCGGTGCTATTGCCGTTATTGTCCTCTGGCAAGGAAAATACAAAACCGTCGAGCGTACGCTTATTGGTTTAGTCATGCTCATGAGTGTGGCGTTCTTAATTACCTTTTTTCTGACGCGTCCAGACTGGTTATCGCTGGTTCGCGGATTTGTCCCGCGTATTCCCGATGGGGGTGCATTCACCATGATGGCGCTGATTGGCACCACGATTGTGCCCTATGCGTTGTTCTTACACGCCGATAGTGCCCGCGAACGCTGGCAAGACACGGAAACCAAACAAGCGCTGCGCGAAGCACGCGCTGATATCGCCACCTCCATACCAATTGGCGGCTTAATTACCTTAGCGATTCTTTCTACCTCTGCCTCGGCTTTTTTTGCCCACCAACTCACCATTCAGGGGCCTGCTGATTTAGCCAACTCGATTGAACCTGTGTTTGGTCGTTTCGCCGGAATGCTCATGGGTGCAGGCCTATTTGCCGCCGGGATTTCTTCCGCCATTACAGCACCGTTAGCCTCGGCTTATGCCTTAACCGGCATTTTAGGCTGGTCACGCGAACTCAATGGCAAAGGGTTTCGTGCGGTTTGGTTGGGGATTATTTTGATTGGCGTGACGCTATCGTCACTAGAAATTCGTCCGTTAACACTGATTCTTTTCGCCCAAGTCACCAATGGGCTGTTACTACCCCTTATTGCGCTTTTCCTGCTGCTTGCGGTCAATCATCGCGCCATGGGACAGTATCGCAACAACCGCCAACAAAACCTCCTTGGCTTCATCGTTTTCCTGTTCGCCTGCCTACTCTGCGCCCGCACCCTCTGGTTCGCGTTCAACTGATGGGCTTAGGTTGTGAGGCTGGGCCTAGCTTCGCTGGCACGGACACCTTCCCAGAGACGCCGTGAATACATCCATGTAGGCTTGTATGCCGCATCCATGCGGCATACACTCTGTGAAGGCGTCCGCACCACCTCGCTGCCGCAGCCTTAATCGTCCAGCCCCAGATCAAAAAAGCCGGCACCTATAAAGGCACCGGCTAGTCTATCGGAGCGCAGTCAGAAACCTCGATAACAAGGCGGAGTCGGGGCAATTGAAGGAGCGTACATATAAGTACGTGACTGATTGCGCACCGATTCCAACGCCGTTAGCGAGGAGTTCTGACAAGCGACCTACCAGAGGATGACGCGTTGCTCTTCTGGTAAGTACATCCCATCCCCCTCCTGCACATCAAAAGCTTCGTAGAAACCTGGGATGTTGCGTGGGGCGCCTAGTGCGCGGTATTTGCCTGGAGCGTGTGGGCCGCGGGCTAGTTGTGCGCGCATGGCGTCGTCGCGGAACTTAATTTTCCAGATTTGCGCCCAGCTGATGAAGAAGCGCTGTTCGCCGGTGAAGCCGTCCATGACTGGTGAAGGCTGGCCGTCGAGCGATTTCTGGTAGGCGCGGAATGCGCTTAACAAGCCGACGTGGTCGCCGATGTTTTCACCGAGTGATACACGGCCGTCGACGTTCATGCCTGGCAGCGGTTCAAACTGTGAGTATTGGTCAACCAGTTTGCCGGTTAGGGCTTCGAACTGTTCGCGATCTTGGTCGGTCCACCAGTTGCGGAGGTTGCCGTCGCCGTCGTAGCGTGAGCCTTGGTCGTCAAAACCGTGACCGATTTCGTGGCCGATGACGGCACCAATGCCGCCGTAGTTGACTGCGTCGTCGGCATTCATATCAAAGAATGGCGGTTGCAGGATACCGGCTGGGAAGACGATTTCGTTCGCGGTTGGGCTGTAGTAAGCGTTCACTGTTTGTGGTGACATGCCCCAACGAGTGCGATCGACTGGCTGGCCGAGATCTTCGATATTACGGTCGTAACCAAAGTTTGCAACGCGGATCGTGTTACCGATTAAGTCATTTGGCTGAATATCGAGATCTGAGTAATCACGCCAGACGTCTGGGTAGCCAATTTTCGGGGTGAACTTGGCTAACTTGTCGAGGGCCATAACTTTGGTGTCTGGGGTCATCCACTCAAGTTCTTCGATTGACTCTTCCATGGCGACTAACAGGTTGTCGATCAACTCGCCCATGCGTGCTTTGGCTTCTGGTGGGAAGTAACGAGCGACATATTCTTGGCCGAGGACTTCACCTAAAGCGCCATTGGTGGCTTGGACACCGCGTTTCCAGCGCTCTTGTTGCTCTGGTGTACCGCTTAAGGTGGTTGAGTAGAAGTCAAACTGGATATCGGCGATGCGGCTGTGTAGGCGCGATGCGAAGTTACCGAGCAAACGAACTTGCAGGTAGTCTTTCCAAGTTTGCAGGTCGACGTCGTTGTACATTTGGCCGAGCGCTTCAATGTAGCTTGGCGTGTTAACGATGATGTACTCGGCGTGGTCAACACCTGACAAGGTGGCGACTGCGTCATAATCGATGCCGCCCATTAATGCGCGAACTTCGTCGATGGTCATTTTGTTGTAACGCGCTTCGGCGTCACGAATTTCTAAGCGCGTCCAATGATGCTCGGCAAGCTGCTTCTCGAGGTCGTAAATACGCTGAGCAGCGTCTGCGGCATTGTCATGACCGGCTTCTGTCAACATGGCTTCTAAGTACTCGATATACTTAGTACGGATGTTTTCGAAATCTTCACTGTCACGGAAATAGTAGTCACGGTCTGGTAAACCTAAACCTGACTGACTCATATGCAATGCGTAGATTTCTGGGTTTTTGGCGTCGGTTGACACGTACATGCTGAATGGACCACCGAGGCCGTCACGGCGCATTGACGCCATGGTCGTGGTCAGTTCTTCGTGGCTGGAAATTGCCGCGATACGGTCAAGCATCGGCAGAATAGGTGTAATCCCTAATTCTTCGATGAGGTCTTCGTTCATGAAAGAAGCGAAGAAGTCACCAATTTTCTGCTCGTTGCTACCGTGCGCTGCATTTTTCTCTGCAGCTTCTTCGATAATACCGCGTAAGCGAATTTCGTTTTGCTCGGCTAGAATGTTGAATGCACCGTAGGTTGAGCGGTCAGATGGAATTTCGGTGTTGTTATACCAGGTGCCGTTGACGAACATGAAGAGGTCGTCTTGTGGACGTACGCTCATGTCGAAATCTTCCAGCATGAGGCCAGAAGTCAGTTGCTGTGCTGGTTGGGCAGATTGCTGTTGGTTGTTATTTTGATCTGCTGATTGTTGCGCTGGTGAGCAAGCTGCAAGGCCTAAAGCCAATGCAATACTCGCGGCAACTAGTGTTACCTTTTTCATAGGGGTCCCGCCTGATTTTAACGTTTAGGTAGTTGTTAAAAGATTGTACAAACGGGAACTAGTGTAAGACTTTGTTAGCGATTTAGCAAAGCTCGCAGCCGCCTCTGACCCGAGCTTTACCGCAAATTACAGCATGTGGCCGAATTTCTTGCTCTTGGTCGCTAAATAATACTCGTTATGCGGTGTGCCTTCGGTGATATGTGGCAAACGTTCAACGACGTTAACGCCACATTCGGCAAGCTTCTCGAGTTTTTTCGGGTTGTTGGTCATCAGTCTTAGCGACTTCACGCCCAGTTTTTCTAACATCCCTGCGGCGATATCGTATTCGCGAGCATCCGGCGCAAAACCCAGAATTTCATTGGCTTCGACGGTGTCGAGGCCTTTGTCTTGTTCAGCATAGGCACGAATTTTGTTGATCAGACCAATGCCCCGCCCTTCTTGGCGCAAATAGATAATCACGCCGCGTCCAGCGTCAGCAATTTTCGCCATCGCTGCCTCAAGTTGCGGACCACAGTCACAGCGTTGGCTGTACAGTGCATCACCGGTTAGACATTCAGAATGAACGCGCGCTAACACGGGCTCTGCTGTCGTAACATCACCAAGAACCAGAGCGACATGCTCTTTCCCTTTTGGGTCTTCAAAGCCAACCAATTTGAACTCAGCAAACTTAGTTGGTAATCGCGTTTCCGCGGCAATTTTCATTTCGGCAATGTTGGTCATGCTGACTACCACTCTTAATCAACCTGGGTGAGCGCGAATTATACCAGTGTTAGGACCAAATTGCCGCATGCCTGGGCGGGGAAAAATCGATAGCTGTATTCGTGAAAAGAATTTTAAGCACTCAAATTCTAATCGCTAATAACAAAAACGCACTCAAATGAGTGCGTTTTCGAAGTTTTCTTGTGCTTTTAGTTACTGCGTGCTTTTAGTTGCTGCGTGGCAGAGGCGCCATACCGGAACCTAAAACCTGGTCGAAAAACTCACCGTTACGGCGGCGCTCTTCTTCAAGTTGCGCGCGCGTCACACACCGAGTTGTCCGCATGTGCGAACCGGTCTGGCGTTCGGAGCGACAAACAACCTGTTGCGAGTCATCACCCATCACTAAAGCTTGTAAGCGCTCATGCAAATTGAACAAACGCTGCTTCTCGTCCGAGTTCATTTGCTCAACATCGGTGCGGTTACCGATTAATGCGCGTAGGTTGTCCTGAATATTATTGAACTGGTTCAACTCACGCTGCGTCAGTTGACGCGGCTCGCCGTCTTGAATGGAGTTGTGCAGGTTGTCAAGAAACGCAACGTATTCTGGAATAGACACTTGCTGCGGTTGTGCCGTGACTGTGCTATTTGCCGTAGTTCCAGAACCGGAGCTTGCGCAGCCACTCATAAAAGCGACGCAAACCGCCGCTGTTGCCAATAGTTTGATTAATTTCATGGTTACATCCCCCTTGTAAGGTCGACACCTTAACAACCCATTAACAAGGCTACAACGGCTAGTGACATTTTGTTACAAATTAACCGCTGAATAGGCTAAATTTTCAGCTCAACAACCGCTGCTCTCAGGCATTTACCAAAAGAATAGGCCTGTCAAAGACAACAAAAAACCCACCGCTCTGACAAAGAGTCGGTGGGTTTTAGTACAACGGTTAGGTTCTTAGCGAACCAAGTTGTTGCTTACTTTTTCTTGGCTTTTTTGTTTGGCAGATCCGTAATTGAACCTTCCATCACTTCCGCCGCTAAACCAACGGATTCGTGCAGCGTTGGGTGAGCATGCACGGTGAGTGCGATATCTTCCGCATCAGCGCCCATTTCAACTGCAAGGCAGATTTCACCAAGCAATTCACCGGCGTGAGCACCAACCATGGCGCCACCAAGAATACGATGAGTTTCTTTGTCGAAGATCAGCTTGGTAAAGCCGTCGGTTGCGCCTGACGCAATCGCGCGACCAGAAGCAGACCATGGGAACACTGCGGTTTCAATCGCGATACCCTGCTCTTTTGCTTCTTTCTCAGTTAAGCCAGCCCATGCAACTTCTGGGTCAGTGTAAGCAATTGAAGGAATAACTTTCGGGTCGAAGTAATGCTTCTTACCGGAAATAACTTCCGCAGCGACGTGACCTTCGTGGACTGCTTTGTGTGCCAACATTGGCTGACCAACAATATCGCCAATCGCGAAAATGTGGTCAACGTTCGTGCGTAATTGCTTATCGACTTCGATGAAGCCACGGTCAGTGACCTTAACACCCGCTTTTTCGGCACCAATTTTCTTGCCATTCGGCGTACGGCCAACCGCAACGAGTACCGCGTCATATTTAACCGGTTTCTCTGGTGCGTTTTTGCCTTCGAAAGTGACTTCGATGCCGTCTTTCTTCGCTTCAACTTTCGTGACCTTGGTTTCCAGCATGATGTTGTCGAACTTCGACTTCATTGATTTGGTGAAAACTTTGATCAAGTCTTTGTCGGCCGCTGGGATTAATTGGTCCATGAACTCGACGACATCGAGTTTTGAACCCAATGCGCTGTATACACAACCCATTTCTAAACCGATAATACCACCGCCCAAAATCAACATTTTCTTCGGTACGAATGGTAATTCGAGGGCGTCAGTTGAGTCCCAAATACGCTCGTCGTCATGCGGAATAAACGGCAATTCAACTGGCTGAGAACCCGCAGCGATAATTGCATTTTCAAACTTGATCACGGTTTCTTCGTCGCCAGAAACTTTCAGTTCATTTGCGCCTGTGAACTCACCTTTACCGGTGACAACTTTCACTTTACGCATTTTCGACATTTGGCCTAAGCCGCCAGTCAACTGACCGATAACTTTTTCTTTGTGCGCACGGATTTTGTCCAAGTCGATTTTTGGCTCGGCAAAAGTAACGCCAGCGTCGCCTAAATGCTTGGCATCTTCAATGTGCTTCGCTAAGTGCAGCAGCGCTTTTGAAGGAATACATAATCACGCC
>JAMCRH010000018.1:13331-34360 GCA_023380515.1 Gammaproteobacteria bacterium
ACCAGAACGACTTCTAGACCTAAGTCAGCTGCACGGAATGCTGCTGAATAACCACCTGGTCCGCCACCTAAGACGACGACCTGTGTTTTAATTTCGTTGCTCATGTTGACCCCTATTGTTTACCGCCAGCTGCTGCGCCAGCCATACAATTCAATTTTCGCGCAATATTGTACCGAGAAAATCTCGGTACGTCTTGTTTCATGCCCCGATTAGAGAATGATTTTGCGCAAATCTGCCAAGACTTGGCTTAAGTACACAGTGAACCGTGCTGCTAACGCGCCGTCAATCACACGATGGTCGTATGACAAGCTCAATGGCAGCATTAACCGCGGTTCAAATTCCTTACCATTCCAAACCGGTTTCATATCGCTCTTCGAGACACCAAGAATAGCGACTTCTGGTGCGTTCACAATTGGCGTAAACGCTGTACCACCAATACCACCTAGGCTCGAAATCGACATACAGCCACCTTGCATATCAGCGGCTTTGAGCTTGCCATCACGAGCACGAATGCTGACATCCGCAAGCTCTTTCGACAGCTCAATAATGCCTTTTTTGTCGACGTCGCGAATGACCGGAACAACCAGACCATTAGGCGTGTCGACCGCAATACCGATGTGAATATACTTCTTCATAACCAAGTGCTCACCGTCTTCATGTAACGACGAATTAAACACCGGGAACTCAGCCAAGGCTTTCGCTAACGCTTTCATAATGAAAACGAGCGGCGTGAATTTCACGTCCGACTTGCGCTTCGCCAGTTGCTCATTCTCTGCTTTGCGGAACGCTTCGAGCTCGGTAATATCGGCTTCGTCGAACTGCGTCACATGTGGAATCGTGACCCAATTGCGGTGCAGCGTTGGGTGTGACCCAATTGCGGTGCAAGTTCGGCCCGGAAATCCGCTGAATCCGCGTCATTTCCACTTTTTCAATCTCACCAAACTTACTGAAGTCGACTTTTGGTTGAGCAATCACTTGCAAGCCACCTTCACCACCGGTACTTGGCGCTGATGATGCTTTCGGACGCGACAATTCATACTTCACATAATCTTGCACGTCTTCTTTCAGCACACGATTCTTCGGACCTGAACCCTTCACTTTCGACAAGTCGACACCAAACTCACGTGCCACACGGCGCACCGCAGGTGACGCATGAACTAACCCTTCCTCTTTGCCTTTGCGGGCAAGCGGATGATCCGGTACTGGTGGGTCGCGGCGTTCGCTGCGACTGCTGTCGGCAGGCTTCTCACTCGCGCTACTGTCGTCGCTTGCTGCTTTGCTCTCGCTCGTTGCAGCTGCGCTTGCTGACTCTTCCTCAGCATCGCTGTCGTCAGCGTCTTCACCCGCAATTTCCAACTCGAGAACCAGCGAGCCTTCGCTCACTTTATCACCAACTTTCACTTTCAGGCTCTTCACCTTACCCGCTTGTGGGCTTGGTACGTCCATCGTGGCTTTGTCAGTTTCCAGCGTAATTAAACCGTCTTCTGCGGCTACTTCATCGCCTTCACTCACAAGCACTTCAATAACGTCTACTTCGCCTGAATCACCAATGTCCGGCACTGTGACTTCAATTACTTGCGAACCACCAGAAGACTTCTTCGACTTGCTTGCTGCAGGCTTTTCTTCTGCTTTTGGCTCGTCTTTTGGTTCTTCCTTGGCTTCTTTTTTCGGCTCTTCTTTGGCTTCTTCTTTAGGTGCGTCTTGCGCTTTTTCCTCAGCGCTGTCGTCACCCGCTTCGATCATCGCCAGCAAATCGCCTTCACTGATTTTGTCGCCCACTTTGACTTTCAAACTGGTCACTTTGCCCGCGAATGGCGCTGGAATATCCATCGACGCCTTATCGCTTTCAACAGTCACGAGTGAGTCTTCAGCATTAACGCTGTCGCCTTCACTGACCAAAATCTCAATGACTTCAACACCATCCCCACCAACGTCGGGAACTAAGACTTCTTTTTCAGCGGCCATTGTTTGCTCCTTATGCGTTTAGTGGGTTCATTTTTTCAACATCGATACCGAAGTCTTTAATCGCTTTAGCGACTACTTTCTTGTCGATATCACCCGCTTTTGCTAGTTCCGCCAACGCAGCTACCACAATGTAGTGAGCATTCACTTCAAAGTGACGACGCAAGTTTTCGCGGCTGTCTGAGCGACCAAAACCGTCCGTGCCAAGGACGCGATAAGGTGCTGGTACCCATGCCCGAACTTGATCCGCATACAGCTTCACATAGTCAGTGGCAGCGATAACTGGGCCAGAGCCTTGCTCAAGCGCTTTGGTAATGTACGCCTGCTTTTCTTTCTTAGTTGGGTTCAGCATGTTGTAACGTTCAACGTCTAAACCATCGCGAGCGAGTTCATTGAATGACGTTGCACTAAACACCGTCGCTTCAATATCAAAGTCGTTCGCCAACATATCGGCGGCTTTGCGAACTTCTTGCAAAATGGTACCTGAACCTAACAACCGCACTTTGCCTTTGGCTTTCTTCGCTTTGACTTGGTCAAGCTTATAGATACCGCGCAAAATGCCTTCTTCAACGCCTTCTGGCATTTCTGGCTGTTTATAGTTTTCGTTCATCACGGTCAGGTAGTAGAACACGTTTTCTTGTTCCGCGAACATGCGACGCATACCGTCTTGCACGATCACCGCGACTTCATAACCATAAGTTGGGTCATAAGTAATACAGTTTGGAACCGTACCAAAATGAACATGGCTATGGCCGTCTTGGTGCTGCAAACCTTCGCCGTTCAGTGTCGTCCGACCGGCTGTACCGCCAACCAAGAAACCACGTGCTTGGCTATCGCCTGCCGCCCAAACTAAATCGCCGACACGTTGGAAACCAAACATCGAGTAGTAGATATACACCGGGATCATTGGCTCGTCATTGGTCGAGTAGCTCGTTGCTGCTGCCACCCAAGACGCCATTGCACCCAGTTCGTTAATCCCTTCTTGCAGTACCTGACCTTTCTTATCTTCACGATAGTAAGCGACTTGGTCAGCGTCTTGCGGGGTATACTTTTGGCCTTGGCTCGAGTAAATCCCAACCTGACGGAACAAGCCTTCCATACCAAATGTACGTGCTTCATCAGGAATAATTGGTACCACGCGCTGACCGATCTTTTTGTCTTTCAGCATGGCGGTTAATACCCGCACAAAAGCCATCGTGGTTGAAATCTCACGATCACCTGAACCTTTCAGAACGGCGTCAAAGGCTTTCAATGAAGGCACTTCAAGTTCAACGCTAGTCTCTGCGCGACGAACTGGCATAAAGCCACCGAGTTTCTCGCGACGTTCGCGCAAGTACTTCATTTCATCGCTGTCTTCGTCAAACTTATAGAATGGAATATCTTCGAGTTTGTCGTCTGGAATTGGAATATTGAAACGGTCACGGAAGTGTTTAATGGCATCCATATCCATTTTCTTCACTTGGTGAGCAACGTTTTTACCTTCACCAGCGGCACCCATGCCATAACCTTTTACGGTCTTCGCAAGAATGACCTGAGGGCGACCTTTGGTGTTCACCGCTTTATGGTAAGCCGCGTAAACTTTAACTGGATCGTGGCCACCACGGTTTAAACGCCAGATGTCTTCGTCAGACAGGTTGGCAACCATGGCTTTGGTTTCTTCGGTCTTACCAAAGAAATGCTCACGCGTGTAAGCGCCGCCTTTGGCTTTGTAATTCTGATACTCACCATCGACGCTAGTTTGCATAATTTCAGCCAGCTTGCCTTCGGTGTCGCGATACAACAATGGATCCCAGTAGCGGCCCCAAATGACTTTAATCACTTCCCAGCCAGCGCCGCGGAAGGTACCTTCCAATTCTTGAATAATTTTGCCGTTACCACGAACCGGGCCGTCTAAGCGCTGTAAGTTACAGTTCACCACGAACGTTAGATTATCGAGACCTTCACGTGTGGCGAGGCCAATAGCACCTAAGCTTTCTGGCTCGTCCACCTCACCGTCACCGAGGAAACAGTAAACCCGCTGGTTCGAGCAATCTTTAATGCCACGGTCGGTCAAGTACTTGAGGAAGCGTGCAGTATAAATCGCCTGCATTGGACCAAGACCCATCGATACCGTCGGGAACTGCCAAAAATCTGGCATCAATTTCGGGTGAGGATATGACGAAATACCATTGCCGTCGACTTCTTGACGGAAACCGTCAAGTTGCTCTTCGGTAATCCGGCCTTCAAGGAAAGCACGGGCATAAATACCCGGAGAAACGTGACCTTGAATAAACAGGAAGTCACCACCGTCGCCATTGCTTGGCGCTCGGAAGAAATGGTTGAAACCAACATCGTACAACATTGCCGAAGAAGCAAAACTAGAAATGTGACCTCCCAGCTCAAGCTCTTTTTTCGAGGCGCGTAAAACCATGGCCAACGCATTCCACCGAATCGCCGCACGAATACGCGCTTCTAACGTATGGTCGCCTGGCATGACGGGCTCTTGGCTCACTGGAATCGTATTTAAATACGCGGTCGTTGGCTGATAAGGCAGGTACGCACCACTGCGACGGGCTTTATCAATCAGTTGCTCTAACAGGAAGTGCGCGCGTTCTGGACCTTCAGCGTCAAGCACTGCTTCTAGGGCGTCCAGCCACTCCTGCGTTTCCTGTTGGTCAATATCGTGTTGATCTAAATCTGCCATAATGATTCCTTACTTCTCCATTGGAGTCGATAAAGGTTCACTCCGCCGCAACGCTCGCTGCAGCCGGGTGTGTTCCCGATTCAGGTGTAACAAAGTTTTCTCAATATAGGCTAAATGCTGATGACAAGCGTCACGCGCTGCTTCAGGTTCGCGTGCAATAATGGCATCGACAATAGCCTGACGGTGTACTTGTAGCTGTTCCCGCACGTCGCTCCGTTCGGACAAGACTGCAAGGTTACGCCGCATGTTTTCTTTCAATAAATCACGCATGCCGCGCACTAAGTGCAACAACACCACGTTGTGTGATGCTTCGGCAATACTGGTGTAAAACTGCATTAATGCTTCCGCTTGCTGCTCGAGTGGGGCTGCCGCCACGTTTGCTATATGTTGGAAGCTCTGCGCAATGTGTTCAAGGTCGCTGTCGGTCCCCCGCATTGCCGCATAAAAAGCCGATACGCCTTCAAGCGCATGGCGGAATTCAAGCAAATCAAACTGAGACTCTGGATGCCGAGCAAGCAATTCAAACAATGGCTCGCTGACGTGTTGGTCGAGTGCTCCGGACACATATGTACCGCCGCCTTGGCGACGATTAACCAGCCCTTTCACTTCGAGTTTTTGAATGGCTTCGCGTAACGACGGCCGCGACACCTGAAACTGAGCAGCAAGATCGCGCTCGGAGGGCAGCTTTTGCCCCGCGCTCCAAGTTCCAGCAACGATCATTGACTCGATTTGAGCAACAATGACGTCGGACAACTTTGTTTGTGCAACTCGTTGAATCATAATGCCTTCGTAGCTTAAGGTGCGTTAAATCCGGCTTGAATCAGTAGATTAAATTGGTCTTACCAATTTACCAGAGGCCGACATTATAACGCTGAATGCATGAAAAACCAATCACCCTAAGCTACCCAATTGGTCATACCTCCTTGCTTACTGCAGCAACCATGGTTTAACGCACCCAATTAACGCACCCAATTAACGCACCCAACCTAACAAGGTTGCTATCGCTACCACAACAAGCAATAGAATCATGCTGCGTCGAGCTAAATTCACTAATAACTCGGCTTCCGATTTGTTGTCATCGGCGTTGATATTGACGTCTTCAGCAGCAACTGCAATTTCCGTTAACTGCAATTCCGCTTGCTCTGGTGCCCGTCCAAGAACCCGTAGCCATGCAGGCATCGCCCGCGAGAAATGGCCAACCAACAAATAGGCAAAACCAGCTACACGCAATGGCAACCACTCAACCCAAGCCATCAGACGCGGATAGTCTTCGGCACGACTGCGCAAAATACCATAAGCGAGCGCGCCAGCAGCACCAAATAAAACAAACCAGAATGACACGGCGAAATAATAACGGAAGTTAAGCCATATCACTTGGCGGCCAATGGTCATGTCTTCGTGCGGCGAATATTTTAGAATTTTAGCCGCTTCAGCAAGGGCTTCTTCGTCGCCACGTTCGGCGGCCAGAAAATAGTCACGCAGCGCTTTGCGTTGTGGTCGGCAGCCAATCACGAGGGTGAGAATGAGCACGCTTACCAAGACACTACCGACTCCACCACCGGCTAACCACAATAACAATGCCAATAGAATGGCCGGTGCGATGAGTAAGAGTGGTCCGAACAATTCGTGTTCATGCCAGTCACGCATTTGCTCGTGCTCTCGTAACCACGTGTCCCAGCGCTGCGCGAGCGGGTCGATCTGCCAAGCGTCGGGAGTTACTCGTAAACGCTCAATAATTAAGGCAATAAACAATGAAAAAACTAGCATGTTGCTGTCATCCTCGATGTAATCGTGACGCAAGCCAGCAAGCTTGCGATTTTGTGCGCAATGCACTGTCCTTTACTGCAATTCGTTACGTCAATCTTCTTGTTGCGCTTCTTGTTGCGTTTCCTGTTGCAATAAACTGCGAAAATAATCCCAATTAAACGCTGGGCCAGGGTCGGTTTTGCGTCCCGGTGCAATATCTTCATGGCCAACAATTCGGTCAGCAGAAAGACGCGGATAGTGCTTTGTTAACGCGCCAGCCACCTGCGCTAAAACCTGATACTGTGATTCAGTGTAGGGCGTGTTATCGGTTCCCTCAAGTTCAATTCCAATCGCAAAATCATTACAACGCTCGCGCCCTTGCCAACTCGAGACCCCAGCATGCCAAGCCCGCTGATCAAAATCCACATACTGAATAATTTCGCCGTCGCGCCGGATCAAGCAATGAGCAGATACGCGCAAGCCTTCCAGCGGTGCAAACTCAGAATGTGCAGTACAGTCTAATTCGCCCAAAAATAAATCCGTGATAAACTCTCCACCAAACTGCCCAGCTGGCAAACTGATACCGTGAACCACCAGTAAACTGATATCGTTTGGGTCTGGACGCGCGTCAACGTGTGGCGACGGGCAATACCGAACACCCTGTAAACGGTGCTGTTTAATCGCAAAAGCGGCTGCTGACTTGGCAGTTAAGGTAGACTTCGGCATATGCATTGCTGGCCTGTTTCGTAACTTATCATGCACTTAAGTATCCGAGTTTAGCGACAAAAGTAAAGCAAGAGGCGTTTCTCATGCAGTCAGACCAAGATACAAGTAAGACCTTTGGCCGCTGGTTTAACTGGCTGGCGTGGATTCTCCTGTTGTTTGTTTTTTATTGGTTTTTTAGCGGCTACCTCGAAGAACAAGAAAATCCCAACCAACAAGTGCGCAGTTATCATGACGGTCAAGTTGCGGTCGTCGAGCTCGATCAAAACCGCGCTGGCCATTACCTTGCCAATGGTCGCATTAATGGTCGCCTGGTGACCTTTTTACTCGATACCGGCGCGACTCAGGTCGCCATTCCCGGGCGCATGGCTAATTTACTTGGCGTTGAGCCAGGACCCGCGGTGCAAGTTCGCACTGCTAGCGGGATTGCCACCGCCTATCGAACTGAAATTGCCGAGCTGCAACTTGGTGACATTCGGTTGTATAATGTTGCCGCAACCATTGTGCCGGATTATGACAGCGAGCACATATTACTCGGCATGAGTGCGCTGCGGTCGCTCGAATTTACCCAGCGCGATGGTGTTCTCACCATTCGTCAGTAAGCCCACGGACGCCAAGGAACGATAATTCCATGACCATTGAAGTACCCTACCAAGCAGAACTCGAACGCACCTTAAGCGAACAGGTGCATGCTGCACTTGTTGAAGACCTCGGCGGCGTTGCTGATGCTGACCACGATATTACCGCCAGCCTGATTCCTGCTGAAGCGCAAGCCGAAGCCCGTTTAATTACTCGGGAAGCAGGCGTTATTTGTGGCGTTGCATGGGTTAACGAAGTGTTTCAGCAACTTAATCACCCAACTTATGGTGCAGTGAGCATTGACTGGTTCGTAGCCGATGGCGATAGCGTCGAGCCCGATCAAGTGCTCTGCCATTTGCGTGGTCCGGCGCGAGCCTTACTAACCGGTGAACGCACCGCCATGAACTTCCTGCAAACCTTGTCAGCCACTGCCACCGTGGTTGCCAACGCAGTGAAGCACTTAGCCGGCAGCAACACCGAGTTGCTCGACACCCGCAAAACGATTCCAGGTTTACGCCTAGCGCAAAAATACGCCGTCCGCTGTGGTGGTGGTAGCAATCATCGCATCGGCTTGGCCGACGCCTTTTTAATTAAAGAAAATCACATTGCTGCCTGTGGGAGTATTGCTGCTGCCGTTGCAACCGCACGAGCGAATTTCCCTGGCCGTTGGGTTGAAGTTGAAACGGAGTCACTTGCCGAGCTCGAACAGGCCTTAGCTGCTGGTGCCGACGTGATTATGCTCGATAACTTCTCAATGGACGATATTGCCACGGCTGTTGCACTGACCGCTGGGCGTGCAAAACTGGAAGTGTCGGGCAACATTACCCCTGAAAAACTCGCCGACTATGCCCGTTGTGGTGTCGACTATATTTCCTCGGGCGCCTTGACCAAACATGTCCAAGCACTCGACTTGTCGATGCGCATCACTACTTTACTTTGAACACGTTACTCGATACACATTGCTTTAAACACGTACGAAGAAACACGTGCTGAAAAAACGCTAGACGATCGCTGAATTCGCGGTCGTTTGCTTTTCACCTGTCGGTTCCTTTGCTATTGATGAAGGCCTTAATTTCATCGCCAAAAGGAATCGGCACATGCCTCGTTTACCCTTACTCAACGCACCGCAATTTAGCGGTTTCATTCGTGGTTTTAACCTCATCGAATTAATGGTCGTGGTTGCCATACTCGCTATTCTCACCTCGTTTGCAGTTCCCGCTTATTCTGACTACAACCAGCGTGCCAAAGCCGGTGCCGCACTCATGGGCCTGCAACCATGGCAAACCGCGATTAATTTGTGTTGGCAAATGCAGGGGACCTTGTCGCCCTGTAGTCAGTTTGGTCAGCGCGGTATTCCGGCGGTGACGACGCCGTTGCCAAGCGGTATTGCTAGCCTCGCTGCCGGTACCCAAGCCGGTTCCATTGCCGCAGAACTAGAAGTCGTCAGCAAAGCGGGAACGCCGGTGCGGATTGAATTACGGCCAAGTACCACAGCCACCCAATTACATTGGCAACTCGCCTGCTCCGACTATAGCGACAGCGGCACAATGCGGATTCCGCATTGCAGTAGTGCGTTATAAACAGGAGTACAACCATGCACCAGTTACCTGAAACCCTCGGGCAGTTTATAGCGCAACACGCCCTGAATCAGTGTTCGGACTTACATCTCGAAGCGCAGCAAGATGGTTACCGTTGGCGAGCACGAAGACTCGGTCAGATGCACCAACTCGACAGCATCAGTGTCGATGAAGGCCGACGACTCATCGCTGCAATGAAATCAGCTGCTGGACTCGACACCACCGAGCGCGTGCGCCCGCAAGATGGTCGTTTTGATTTTGCTGTGTTTGACGAAGCGGTGCAGGTTGATTGCCGCTTGAATACAGTTGCCACACTGCATGGGGAAAAGCTGGTGATTCGCGTGCAAGTGTTAGCCGCGGGCAATTTACCACTCGACGAGCTCGGCTTACTGCCATCCCAACTTGCCGCCATGCGCGCAGCCAGCCAAGCCGAACATGGCTTGATTCTGGTTACTGGCGCCACCGGCAGTGGTAAAACCCGCACGCTGTATGCATTGTTGCAAGCCATTACCGGCGAGCAAAAGAATATCGTCACCGTTGAGGATCCGGTTGAAATGGCACTGACTGGCATCAACCAAGTGCCCGTCAATCATGCTCAGTCACTCGATTTTGCGAAGATTCTCAGAGCTTTACTACGCCAAGATCCCGATGTCATCATGATTGGCGAAATCCGTGATGCCGAAACTGCCCAAATCGCCTGCCAAGCCGCGCAAACCGGACACTTGGTATTAGCGACTTTGCACGCCAGCAATGCACTCAGTGCATTTGTGCGTTTACAACAGCTCGGTGTCGACTACTATCAGTTAGCCGCCTGTTTGCTGATGCTCAGTTGCCAACAACTCGAAACCCATGGCGAACGACGACAAGCACGCTTTCAATTACTGCCGCGGCAAACGCAGCTGATTAATACCTTGCTCGCACATCAGCAAGACGACTTTTGGCCTAACTTAGCTGCTTTGTGTCGCAATAAAGAAGTGAGTACGCAACCCAGTCTTGTACGTGAGCATGTGATGGTGCGCAAGCATGGCTAGCAGACTCGTGTGGTATAAGTGGCGGGGGTTACATCCCGAGCGCCACCACATGCACGGTGTCTGCGCAGCACTCAACCCCAAACATCTAAAAATCGAGCTATTGCAGCATCAAACCTTGTTACAGTCGTGCCAACGTTTACCCAACCGTTGGCAGTTGCGCACCGCCGATTGGATTCAACTCATTCAGCAATGGCGAACATTAACCACAGTCGGTTTTGATCAACAAAAATGTTGGCAATTGCTCCGTGACCGCAGCAGAAATCAGCGCCTCGCTAGCGGTTGTCAGCACATTATTAGCGGTATCCAACAAGGGCAAAGCATTAGTGCAGCCATGCGACAATTACCCCGAGTCTTTCCAAGTTGGCTGATCCCTTGGATAGAAAGTGGTGAACAAAGTGGGCAGCTCGGTTCGGTTCTCGGGCACTTAGCCGCAACCCTCAGTGTTCAACTTGCACGCCAACGCCAATTACAACAAGCCATGCGCTATCCGCTGATGGTGCTGGGTTTAGCTTTTCTTATGTTAGTGCTGATGTTGCAGCTACTGGTACCGCGCTTTGCCACTATCTACGCCGATATGGACCGTGCTTTACCCCCGCTGACAGCGCTGGTTATCCAATGGAGCGCCATGCCGTGGTCGCTGATGGTTGGAGTGCCTTTGCTTATATTAGGTAGTTTAGCGATAGGGGCACACGTCTTAAAACGCCTACTGCGGCAACGCTCCCGATGGCAAGAGGTCTGCTATCGTCTTCCTGGTCTTGGCCGTTGGTGGTGTGAACGCCATCTCTATGATGACTTGGTCATGGTGCAATTGGGCTTGCAGAGCCAAATGAACCTCGTGCAATTGTGTGACTTACAAGCGCAGCACAGCGCAAGTAGCTATTGGCGCCGGCAATGGCAGCATGCTCGCCAGCAATTACAGCAAGGCCGACCATGGTCTCTCAGCTGGCAGTCGACCCTGGCGCCAGAGCTTCTGCTTGCCGCCATTGCGATTGGCGAAGAAAGTGGTCAGTTACTTGAACAATTGCGAATTGCCACCCAAGAGCTTGGCTACAGTGTCGAACAATTTGCCCAACGCCTGCATACCGTCATTCCCGCTTGTGCATTATCTGTGGTAAGTTTAATCGTCATGTTGATTTTATTGGCAATTTATCTACCCTTATTTCAACTTGCTGGTGCTGTCGCAGTATAATGGCGCATAACTTATAAAAAGGATTCTCGTGTGACAGAAGTTCTCCAAGTCTGGCCCTGGTTCGGTTGGGTATTCGCGCTGTTGATTGGCTTGTGTTTTGGTAGTTTTGCTAACGTTGTCATCGCGCGCTTGCCGGTGATGATGCAAGCCCAATGGCGGCGCGACTGTTCTGAGCTAACTGGGGCTGAGCTAACTGGGGCTGAGCTGGCGGGATCAGAGTCAACTGGCACCGAAACCAATGGCGCCAAAACAAACAAGCAAGCATGGGCAAAAAGCGAACCACAAACCTTCAACCTTGCCCAGCCCGCTTCACAATGCCCCACATGCCAAACACCAATTCGTTGGTACGACAATGTGCCGTTGCTCAGTTATGCGCTGCTGCGTGGGCGCTGTCGTAGCTGCAACACCTCAATCTCAATTCGTTATCCGTTAGTCGAGCTATTCACGGCAGCTCTCACCGCAGTCACCATTTATACATTCGGGTTCAACGCACTCGGTTGGAGTTACGCGCTATTTATTTACGTGTTGCTCATTCTAACCTTGATCGACCGCGACCATATGTTGCTACCCGATCAACTCACCTTACCGCTGCTCTGGTTCGGATTAATCGGTAGTATTTTCTGGTTACCGGTTAGCCCACAAGACGCAATTATCGGTGCCACCGCCGGCTACTTATTCTTATGGTCGGTCTTTTGGTTGTTCAAGATATTTACCGGTAAAGAGGGTATGGGCTACGGCGATTTTAAATTGCTTGCCGCACTGGGTGCTTGGCTCGGTTGGCAACATCTACCGCTGATTATTTTACTCTCGTCGGTTGTCGGTGCGGTGTATGGCATTGGCCAAATACTACAGCGCAACAGTAGCAGCAGCCAACCCATGCCATTCGGGCCATTTTTAGCCATTGCCGGAGGCATCAGCCTGTATTTCAGTGAACCCATTTATCGTTGGTACTGGAGCATCGCCCTCGGATGAGCACACCCACTCAATCGCAAACAAAGAAAGAACCTTGGATACTGGGCGTCACCGGCGGTATCGGGTCAGGCAAAAGTACCGCAACAGAGCGATTTGCCGCGCATGGCATTGTGGTCGTTGACGCCGATGAAGTAGCTCGCCAAGTCGTTGCACCGGGCTCGGATGTGCTTGCCAAAATCGCTAAACAGTTTGGTCCACGCGTGTTGACGCAGGATGGCAGTCTCAATCGCGCCGAGCTCCGTCAGATTATTTTTGCGGATCCTGAGGCCAAAGCTTGGCTCAACCAACTCATGCATCCGGCAATTCGCAGCGAAATGCTGCAACAGCTGCAAGCCGCCACGTCACCGTATGTCATTCTGTCAGCCCCCTTGCTGCTTGAGAATGGACTCGAGCAATATTGCCAGCGTGTATTAGTCATTGATGTTGCCGAATCGGTGCAGCGCGAGCGTACGCAAGCGCGCGACCAAGTCAGCAGTGAGCAAGTCAATGCTATTTTGGCCTCACAACTCAATCGCGAACAGCGCGTTGCGAAAGCTGACGATATCGTTGATAACAGTGGCAGTGTTCGCGACCTCCAAGAAAAAATCGATCGCTTGCACGAATATTACTTAAGGATTGCCTTATCTGCGTGAGTCGGTATCATGACGCTGAGTGCACATTAAGAACAACGGATCATGGACTTTAAAACCTACGAGCACCCGCTTGAAGAAAAAATTCGCGTCTATCTGCGTATAGAAGCTTTGTTGCGGCAAATTAAAAGCGCTGCGACAGCTATTGACGCAACCTCCTACCCGTTATTTTTTGGTGGTCTGTTTAACCTACTCGACTTACTCGACCGCACCGACACGCGTGCCGATCTGATCAAAGATCTAGAACGCCGTGAAGGGCGTCTAATGGCCTACTTTAATCACCCTGCGGTGAATCAGCATCGCTTACAAGAAGTGCATCAAGAGTTACGCAAGCTATTACAAGCGCTTTGCGAAGGCCACAAATTTGGCTACGCATTGCGTGAACATCGCATGTTAGCCAACGTTCGCCAACGCATGGGTCTGATGGGCGGTCAATGCCACCACGAATTGCCTGACTTGCAGTTCTGGTTGCAGCAAGACACCGCACAGCGCCAAGCCGACGCCAATGCCTGGCTTGAACAACTTACGGTTTTACACGACGCTTTAGCGATGGAACTGAAAATGTTACGCGAACAAGGTAGTTTTGAACAACTTGAGGCGGAAAATGGCAGTTGGCAAGCGAATGCTGATAAACTGGCACTGCTGCGCTTACGCGTGCCGAATGAGTATGCGGTGTATCCACTGATTAGCGGCCATCGTCAGCGCTATAATATTCGTTTTATGCAAGCGAACAGTCAGGAACGCGTGCCGTATCAAGACACTGTGGTCTTTGCCCTCGCCCGCTGCACTAATTAATTCACCCGTTTTACCCGAGTAGAGGTTTGTGTGTCTAGTCGTCAGTCCCCCATGACCGTCCAATGTCCAACCTGCGACAAGCCTGTCGCGTGGACACCTGAAGCGAAGTTTAAACCTTTTTGTAGTGAGCGCTGTAAGCTGATCGATCTCGGTGAGTGGGCAGCTGAAGAGAAACGTATTACCGGTGAGCCATTACCACCCACCGCCAATGAACATGAAGAGAATTATTGATTTTTGGCTATGCCGTTTAACGAGCGAATCGTTAACCAACTAAAAGCGCCACCGTAGCGGCAACAATGGGTTCGTTGGCCGCTGGGAACTCTAAGGTTTGCAGTTGTTCGGCATCGACCCATTGCCAAGGTTGTCCCTCATTGGCGCGAATCTCACCCGTATGCGTAGCGACATGCCAGATATCTAGGCGCACCGCTTTGTCCCCATAGTCATGGACAACTTCTAACATCGGTTCGGCACTTTCAACTGTGACGTTCAGCTCCTCTTTGAGCTCGCGTGCCAACGCCGTGCGTACATCTTCGTGGGCTTCGACTTTGCCGCCAGGAAATTCCCACAAACCACCTTGATGTTGATGATCAGCACGACGACTCACTAAAACGCAATCGCCGCGGGTGATCACACCCACGGCGACGTGTACTGGATTGACTACCGCCATACTTAAGCGAGCTTACCGTGACAGTGCTTATATTTTTTGCCCGAGCCACATGGGCATGGATCGTTACGACCCACTTTTTCGCCATCACGCACCAATGGCTGTCCACTTGCACCAGCGCCAACACCGGCTGGTGCCGCGCCTGTGGCTGAAGGCGCACTCTCGTGCTGATACTGCTTCGGAGCTGAGTCTTTCTGACGACGCTGAGCTTCCATTTCCTCAACATCTTCTTCGGCCCGCACCCGCACTTTACTTAGAATGCTAATGACATCGACCTTCAGCGCTTCCAGCATATCCATAAACAAGTCATAGGCTTCACGCTTATATTCTTGTTTCGGGTTTTTGTTGGCATAACCGCGCAAGTGAATCCCTTGACGCAGATGGTCCATCGCCGCTAAGTGCTCTTTCCAATGTTGGTCAAGGCTTTGCAGCATGACTGCTTTTTCAAAATGACGCAGAACTTGCTCGCCCACTTGTTGTTCTTTCTCGCCGTACGCTTTCACCGCTTCTTCAACAATGCGTTCACGGAGAATTTCTTCAAACAGTTTGTCGTCTGAGTCTAACCATTGCTGGATTGGCAAATGTAAGTCGAAGTCAGCGCGCAGACGATCTTCAAGCCCTTCGATGTTCCACATTTCTTCCAGTGACTGAGGTGGAATGTACTCGTCGATTACGCGATTAATCACGTCTTCACGAATTACCGCAATGGTGTCTTTAATGTCTTTGCCGTCAAGCAGGTCATTCCGCTGCTCGTAAACCACTTTCCGTTGGTCGTTGGCAACATCATCATACTCAAGTAATTGCTTACGAATATCGAAGTTACGACCTTCAACCTTACGTTGCGCGTTCTCAATTGCTTTGGTAACCCAAGGATGCTCAATCGCTTCGCCTTCTTTCATACCAAGGCGCTTCATCATTGCCGCCATGCGGTCCGAGGCGAAAATACGCATGAGTGAGTCTTCGAGTGACAAATAGAAACGTGACGAACCCGGGTCACCCTGACGACCCGCACGACCACGTAACTGGTTGTCGATTCGGCGTGACTCATGACGCTCGGTACCGACGATATGCAAACCACCAGCGGCGATTACTTCGGCGTGACGTTTCTTCCAGTCTTCGCGAATCTTCTTAATTTGCTCTTCCGTTGGGTTTTCTAAATCGGCGATTTCAGTTTGCCAGTTACCACCGAGCATAATATCGGTACCACGACCGGCCATGTTGGTGGCAATGGTGACCGAGCCAGCTTGACCTGCTTGGGCAATAATCTGTGCTTCTTGAGCATGGAATTTAGCGTTCAAAACTTGGTGCTTAATTTTCTCTTTCTTCAGCAACTTAGACACAAGTTCTGAGCTCTCGATTGAGCTGGTACCGACCAACACCGGTCGGCCAGCGTCACGCTGCTCACGAATATCTTCAATAATCGCTTTGTATTTTTCTGCAGCGGTTAAGAAGATTAAGTCTGGCATATCGTCCCGAACCATTGGCTTGTTGGTTGGAACCACGACCGTTTCAAGACCGTAAATTGATTGGAACTCGAATGCTTCAGTGTCGGCCGTACCGGTCATACCTGCTAGCTTCTCGTATAGACGGAAGTAGTTCTGGAAGGTAATTGACGCTAACGTTTGGTTTTCGTTTTGAATTGGCACGCCTTCTTTGGCTTCTACCGCTTGGTGCAAGCCTTCTGACCAACGGCGGCCTTCCATTGTCCGACCCGTATGTTCGTCAACAATGACGATCTGATCATCTTTGACAATGTAGTCAACGTCCCGATGGAATAAATGATGCGCGCGCAAGGCCGCGTTCACATGGTGCAGCAAAGAAATATTCGCCGGCGAGTACAGCGAGGCGTCTTCGTCAAGCAAGCCATTCTCTTTCAGAATTGCTTCAATATGCTCTTGACCATGTTCAGTTAAATACAACTGACGCGCTTTCTCATCAATGGTGTAATCGCCTAGTTCAGCGCCTTCTTCACCTTTACCATCTTCATGGGCTTGGCGAATCAGTTGCGGCACCAGCGTGTTGATACGCATGTACAGCTCTGACGAGTCTTCCGCTGGACCTGAAATAATCAATGGTGTCCGTGCTTCGTCAATTAGGATCGAGTCGACCTCGTCCACAATTGCATAGTGCAGGTCACGTTGAACGCGATCTTCAGGCGTAAACGCCATGTTGTCGCGCAAGTAGTCGAAACCAAACTCATTGTTTGTACCGTACAGGATGTCACAGGCGTAGTTTTCTTTCTTTTCTTTCGGGTGCATGCCAGCAACGTTAATGCCGACTTTCATGCCTAAGAACTCAAAGAACGGACGGCTCCAGTCGGCATCACGACGAGCTAGGTAGTCGTTCACGGTAATAATGTGCACGCCACGGCCAGTTAAGGCGTTCAGGTAAGCCGGCAGGGTTGCCGTTAAGGTTTTACCTTCACCCGTACGCATTTCCGAGATACGGTGTTCATTGAGGATCATGCCACCAATCAACTGCACGTCGAACGGGCGCATTTCAAAAATTCGCTTACTCGCTTCACGCGCAACTGCAAACGCTTCAACAAGGAGGTCGTCAATAGTCTCCCCGTTCGCTAAACGCTCTTTAAACTCAGCTGTTTTCGCTTGTAATTGTTCATCACTTAACTGCTCGTATTCGGCTTCTAGGGCGTTAATTTGATCAACACGCTTCCGGGCTGCACGAATAATACGATCGTTCCGACTACCAAACATTCGTTTAAAGAGACTACCAAACATGTTTTTACTAATTCCTGTACCAAAAAATTCTGCTGACGGAAAAATAAACGGCACCGCTACGGTGCCGGTATTTACGACTCACCGTGATTATTCGCCAGGTGCTTCGCGAAACACATACTTAGACGGATTCACTTGGCGACCGTTTTCAAGCACTTCATAATGCACGTGCGGGCCAGTTGAGCGTCCGAGGTTACCGACACTAGCAATTACTTGCCCTCGTGTCACGACATCTCCAACCCGCACGTCGATCGATTTCATGTGACCATAACGAGTGCGTAAACCTGCACCGTGGTCAATTTCAATTAAATTACCATAGCCTGAGCGGGCGCCTGCAAACGTCACAATACCAGCACCCGTGGCATGGATTGGCGTGCCTTCCGGTGCGGCAAAGTCAATACCGCGATGCATGGTTGGGTTGCCATTAAATGGGTCACGACGGACACCAAACTGAGAAGACAACCAGCCTTCATTGATCGGACGACCGGCAACGAACCGCTCTTCTTCGATATGGTGATGAAGCATGACACTTTCAAGGAGGCGAAGCTGTTTTTGGCGAATTTCTAATTTTTCCAAAATGCCATCAAGTTCCGACAGCAATGGATGATCACTTAACAATGGCCATTCCGGCAATGGTTGGTCGGGACCACCAATCGGTAACGGTGAACTAAAATCGAAGTCGCTGTGCTCGAGTTGCGCTTCGGCAACGAGTCGCTGACCGAGGGCTTCTAAACGCATGATTTGCGCTTGCAGTTCACCCACTTTCATTGCCATTGCGGTAAGCTCGCGCTGCGTCCGTTCCCGCACGTCTTGCACTAACTCCGACTGCATGGCTAGGTTGCGCTGCTCTTGCTGCACACGTTCTTGATTCACTAACGCATCAAATGACAGTCCCTGCCATGGCTGTACAATGGCCAGCGATAAAAACGCCGCAATCCCAGCAAAAGAAAGCATGCGCCGCTTGCTTATCTGCAGTTTAAAGCGTACTTTTTTACCTTGATATTCGATTGCTAAACTCATGTACGTTCCGAGTAACTAAATTAAATTATGCTAAAGCGACCACCCAAGAGTGTCCAAGTCCTGCTACAAAAAGGACCGCTGGCCCAACTCAATGAGCAACATCATCGCCAAGTTAACTTACAAAATTTGTGGTGCGAAGCAGTGCCTGCTGATCTAGCTGTCAACTCGCGCTGCTTAGCCATTCAAGGGCAAACCCTAATTGTCTATGTTCGGAGCGGCGCTTGGGCCACTCGTGTTCGGTTACTACAACCTAAAATTATTCAAATTTTTCAAGCGGCTACTAAAACTACGCTGCGTAGTTTAGAGATAAAAGTTAAGCCGTCCTTGCAGTAGCACCGAATCTCAACGTCTAAAATAAGCCTGTTCGACAGAATGCGCAACTTTTCTGTCCGATTTAACGCAAAAAGGCCGCTAGTCAATTAGCGGCCTTTGCTGGTCTTAAGCCAGTACAGGGCTGAGGTAACTAATGGGTGCCTCTGCACTTTGCTCTTCGAACGTGGCGAACTCCCAAGCCTCTTGGTGTTGCAATCAGCGCAACCAAAAGCTTGTTGTTCAGCGCATGTCCTGACTTGAATGCGCGTAAATGGCCAAGAATACTATGCCCAGCCATATACAAATCGCCGACTGCGTCGAGGATTTTGTGTTTCACAAACTCGTCGTCGTAACGTAAACCGTCGCTATTTAAGACGCGGAATTCGTCCAGAACTACGGCGTTGTCGAAACCACCACCGAGCGCTAAATTATTGGCGCGCAAGTATTCAATGTCTTTCATAAAACCAAACGTCCGGGCGCGGCTAATGTCGCGAATAAACGATTGGCTGCTGAAGTCCATTGACACCACTTGATTGGTATCAGCAATTGCTGGGTGGTCGAAATCGATGGCGAAGTCGATTTTAAAGCCGTCGTGGGGTAACAGTTCGGCCCATTTATCACCTTCTTCGACACGAATAGGCTGCTTCACTTTAATGAAGCGCTTGGCTTTCCCCTGCTCTTGAATGCCAGCTGACTGCAGCAAGTAAATAAACGGGTGCGAACTGCCATCCATAATTGGAATTTCGTGCGAGTCCACTTCGACATACAAGTTGTCGATACCCATACCTGCCACCGCTGCAAGCAAGTGTTCGACCGTCGAAATGCGAATATTGTCGTCGTTAATCAGACAAGTACACATGCGCGTGTCTTTCACTAGCTCAGGAGAAGCTTTGATTTCAACCATTGGATTCAAATCGGTGCGACGAAATACAATACCGGTATCCGGCGCAGCAGGACGCAGCACCAAGTTTACCTTGTTGCCTTTGTGCAAGCCCACACCAGTGGTTGCTATCATCTGCTTGATTGTACGTTGCTTAACCATACTGAATCCTCCCTCAGCGTATTTACTTTCGCCCGCAGATTCCTTCTGTCAGGCCCATAAATTCTTTATTTGCCCCCGACTAGTACGAAAACCATTCCGTTTTCGTTGCCACTAGCCCACGGGTAAATGGGGGCGAATTATAGCAATTGCTAATACTATCGTCAATAACTGGACTGATCAGTTCAGTCAGTCAGTCACAGACGCCTCAGTTAAGTCAGTCACAGACGCCTCAGTTAAGTCAGTCACAGACGCCTCAGTCAAGTCAGCCAAAAGCGTCTCAGTCAAGTCAGCCGCAGGCGCCGAGCTACAACTCGGCTGCCGCTAGCCAAACTTGAGCGTCAGCGCCTTAGTCAGCTTGGCGTCGCAAGAATGCAGGAATATCCAGAATATCTAGTTCCGCTTGCTTGCGCGTCACTGGCCGCTCTTCTAACTCGAAATCGACTTCTTCTTCGAATTTTGGCGCTGTGGCTTGACGACCATAGCTTGGGCTCGTTGTTGGACGGCTCGGCGCGACTAAGTCAGGCTTCTTGTCCACTAACGAGATATCCGGCTTTCGCTCGGCACCAATACCCGTTGCAACGACGGTCACCCGCATTTCGTCCGACATTTCCATATCGATAACCGTACCCACAATCACCGTTGCATTCTCTGAAGCGAACGAGCGAATCACGCTACCAACCGTTTCGAATTCATCGATACCCATGTCCATGCCCGCGGTAACGTTAACCAACACGCCACGTGCACCTGACAAGTCGATGTCTTCTAACAATGGGCTATTAATCGCCATTTGCGCTGCTTCTTGCGCACGATCTGGGCCACTTGCGACACCGGTACCCATCATGGCGGTACCCATTTCACGCATAACCGCTTGCACGTCAGCAAAGTCGACGTTAATCAGACCCTGACGAGTGATTAGCTCAGCAATACCTTGCACTGCGCCAAGTAACACATTGTTTGCCGCGCCAAACGCGTCCAACAGTGATGTGCCTTTACCCAGTACTTTCAACAGTTTTTCATTGGGAATGGTAATCAATGAGTCAACGTGTTGTGCCAGCTGTGCAATCCCTTCTTCGGCGGCAGCCATACGCTTTTTGCCTTCGAATGGGAATGGCTTGGTCACCACCGCAATGGTCAAAATGCCAAGTTCTTTGGCAATTTCAGCAACAACTGGTGCGGCACCGGTACCGGTACCACCACCCATACCGGCGGCAATGAAAATCATGTCTGCGCCTTCTAACTGCCGCGCGATTTCTTCACGATTTTCTTCCGCTGCAATGCGACCCACTTCTGGGTTAGCGCCAGCACCTAAACCTTTGGTGATTTCGTTGCCCAGTTGAATGAGCACGTCGGCATCATGCTTACGTAATGCT
>JAMCRH010000019.1 GCA_023380515.1 Gammaproteobacteria bacterium
CGGTTGACGGCAGCGCTAGCGCTAGCGAGATTACAGCCGGAGCATTGCATGATAATGGTGCGGCAACGCTTGTGGGCGTTAAATCGTTTGGTAAGGGCAGCGTGCAACAGCTAGAACAACTGACTGGCGGCGGCGTATTAAAAGTTACAATTGCCCGCTGGTACACGCCAAAAGGCCGCAACATCGACAAAGAAGGCATTGAACCAGACAAAAAAGTTACTACAAGCGACGACGACATCAAAGCCGGCAAAGACCTGCAACTCGAAGCCGCGCTTAGCTTATTGAAAAAATAGGGGAGAGTAGCCCGAGCGGCGGATTTATTCCGCTCCCCCGCGATACCGTTATCAATACGCTAAAACATTAATGATACTAAAATATTAATAAAAAAACATAAACTGCTTCTGACACAAATTACCGCACGTGCGTATATTTATGTCATGGGGAATTTAATGCCCAGGGTTAGTTTTTTAAAAATTCGGGTTTCGAATTTTATTGCGCTGTGCTAATATGCTTGCAGTAATTTAAGGGCATATAAGAGGTGGCAAAGAAACCGACGGGCGTAGGCTTTTGCATTTGTGTGCAGAGCAAGGAGACAGCGAATAGCGGAATGAGGCGTACACGAAGTACGTTGAATGAGCAACGGAGCTGTCGACACAGCTCGGCACCAAAAACGTTAGCGGAGTTACTGGCTCCGCCAGAAAGCAGGCTAGCGTGATGCGGAAGCCTACGAAGTTTGTATTTGTTACAGGTGGTGTATTATCCGGACTAGGAAAGGGAATAACAGCCGCCTCCATCGGTAACCTCTTAAAAGCCCGCGGTCTCAAAGTCAACTTACAAAAATGCGATCCGTATCTAAACGTTGATGCTGGCACGCTCAACCCGCGTGAGCACGGTGAGTGTTATGTGACTAAAGATGGCGCCGAAACAGATCTCGATCTCGGCCACTATGAGCGTTTTTTGGATGAAGAACTGACCCAAAACAGCTCACTGATGGCTGGCAGGGTGCTTTTGAAAGTCATTCAAGATGAGCGCGATGGTTTGTATAAAGGCGAAGACGTCCAAATTATTCCGCATTTAACAGCCGCTATCCAAGATTACATCATCAACGCAGGTGAAGGTTTTGATGTGCATATTGTGGAAATTGGTGGCACGGTTGGCGACTACGAGAGCTTGAGCTTTATTGAGGCTATACGTGAACTTGGTATCCGTGTTGGTGCAGGCAACTGCCTGTATGTGCACGTGGTTTATTTGCCATTTTTGGGCGCCAGTCAAGAGACAAAGACCAAGCCGGCGCAAAATTCTGTCCGCGAATTGCGTGGTCTGGGAATTGCGCCCAATATTTTGGTAGCCAGAAGCGAAAAACCAGCTGCGCCAAGCGTTAAAAATAAACTCAGCCTATTCACTGGTGTGCTGCCGGAGGCCATTGCGTTGCTGCCAAATGCACCAAGTATTTACGAAGTACCTCTTACGCTGGAAGATACTGATATCGCTGATGTCATCTGTAAACAGCTTAATTTGCGAGCTTCCAAGCCGGACCTCAAAGCCTGGCGCAATGTAGTCAAAATGGCGTGTGATTCTCACGATAAAAAGTTGACCGTTGGCGTAGTGGCCAAATACCTCGACAACCAAGACACTTACATGTCGGTGTTTGAAGCCTTAAAGGCAGCTGCTTGGTGGAGCGATATCGACCTAGATATTCGCTGGATAGACGCAGAGGGGCTAGAAGAATCAACGGTTGATCCGGGTGTAGCTCTGGCTGGACTGGATGGCATAGTTGTGCCTGGAGGCTTCGGCCGCCGCGGCGTAGAGGGCAAAATCAAAGCTGCTCAATATGCCCTAAAAAACAAGTTGCCATATCTAGGGCTTTGCCTTGGCTTGCAAGTGGCGGTTATTGCCGCAGCCCGCTTAAACGGCTTAGATAAAGCCAACTCTACAGAATTCGACCCAGATGGCCCAGATCAAGTAATTCACACCATGGCAGACCAAAAGGGCAAAGAAAACACCGGTGGCACCATGCGGTTGGGCAATTATCCGTGCCACATAGTTAAAGGCAGTTTGGCGCACAAATTGTATGGCAAAACCGATATCCAAGAGCGTCACCGTCATCGTTATGAGTGCAATAACAAATACCGCGAAAACTACGAAAAATGGGGCATTAAAGCAGTAGGAACTTCACCGGATGGCAATTTAGTAGAAATGATAGAAGGCGTTGAGCACCCATTTTTGGTTGCCAGCCAGTTCCACCCGGAGTTTAAGTCTCGACCGAACCGTCCGCACCCAATGTTTAAGGGATTCACGGATGCCATGAAAAAGGCCAAAGAAACGCGCAATGAGTAAGTTGCAAAATGGTTAATAATGCTATAGCATGAGCACTATAATGGATGACAATACAGACACACAAACCCAGCAACCACAACCAGAGCCACAACCGCAGCAGCCAGCTGCGCCAGCCCCTGATGCAACGCCTGCTGCTCAGCCGGCAGAAGCCCCGGCAAACACGGGCGCCCAGAAAAAGATTCTATTAGTTGAAGATGATGATAATCTCGCCAGCGTTTATTTAACGCGTTTGCAGGCAGAGGGTTTTAATGTCCGCCGTGTACCAAATGGTGAAGATGCCTTGGCTGCGGCCATGGAGTACAAACCAGACCTTATTCTGCTTGATGTCATGATGCCAAAAGTCAGTGGTTTTGATGTCTTGGATATCTTACGCAACACGCCAGAAACAGCCAATATTAAAATAGTTATGCTGACCGCACTTAGCCAAGACAGCGATAAACAGCGCGCCAGCTCGCTTGGCGTTGATGATTATTTGGTAAAATCCCAAGTTGTTCTTTCGGAACTAGGATCGTGCACACAAACCCGCTTATCTACCGGACAAACTGCAACAGCCTCTACAATTGACTCATTTGTTTTGTTTACTTCATCCAAATGAATTTCTAGTCCACGCGCCTCAATATCGTCCAACATCAACGTTTAGATACGGATCGCATTTTTGTAAGTTGACTTTGAGACCGCGGGC
>JAMCRH010000020.1 GCA_023380515.1 Gammaproteobacteria bacterium
ACACCATCGCCACCACGTTCAAATTCAATCCACATGAACGGAACATCTGGCCACTGATCGTCCATGTGCACCATACTGTTACCCACTTCACAGATCAACAGCGCGCCCGGCGTCATATGCGCAGGTGCATCAAGCAAGATCCGCCGCACTAAGTCGAGGCCGTCAATGCCCGCAGCAAGGCCTAATTCCGGTTCATGATGGTACTCATCAGGTAAATCCGCCATATCCTCCGCATCGACATAAGGCGGGTTGGTCACAATCAAGTCATACACGCGACCGTCGAGGTTATTAAAACCATCGGACTCAATTGCTTCAACGCGGTGACTTAAACCATGTTCTTCGATATTCATATGCGCCACCGCAAGTGCATCGGTGCTGATATCCACGGCGTCGACTTCTGCCTCGGCAAAGGCATATGCACAGGCAATGGCGATACAGCCGGAGCCGGTGCACAAATCAAGAATGCGTTGCGGTTCAGCGGTCAACCATGGCTGAAACTGGTTTTCAATCAGTTCCGCAATCGGCGAACGCGGCACTAAAACTCGCTCATCGACATAGAAAGGTAAATTCGCAAACCATGCTTTATGCACCAGATAAGCGGCAGGTACTTTGTCGCGAATCCGGCGATGCAATAAAGCAGCAAGTTGGGTCTTCTCGTCAAAAGTTAAGCGACAGTCGCGGTGTTCAAAAAGCTCAGGAAAGGACAGTGTGGTCACCGCCGAGAGCAGCAGACTACCCTCTTCCCAACCGTCTGCGGCTCCATGACCAAAATAAACATCGGCATTGTGTAGTGCCGAAGCAAGATAACGTTGCCAATCGGCAATGGTGAGAAGGTCATCGGTCAGTTGGGCATATTCGTGGGTCACTTGCGCTCTCCAAATTAATCAATCGCATTCTTTGCTGACTATTATACGCATGATTTTGTATCATAGGGCGAATCGAACGCGAAAACTTCAGTTGGAAATGGGTTCAACCATGGTAAAAAAACGCTCACCACAGTCGCCACCTGCATCATCGTCACTGAGTAACGATGATATCGAGCTGTTTCAATCCTTGGTGACGGACGTCAAGCCACTGACACAAGACCAAATCACCCCGCCTGAGCCAAAAATTAAACGACGTGAAGTGTTCGCCCGCAAGCAAGAAAAAATCGAGCAACGAGAGCGCGCAACCGATCCGTTTTCCGATGAGTTTCAACCACATCTACCAAGTGGCACGATGCAATGGGTGGCGCCGGGCGATGAGCCTTTCCTCGCTAAGCGCTTGCGTCGGCGTGAGTATGAACCCGAATTAATTCTCGATTTACACGGCTATACCAAAGCAAAAGCCAAGCTCGAACTAGCCGCGGCGATTACCGCTTGTCTCACTGAAAATATCGCTTGTTTGTGTGTGGTGCATGGCATTGGCCATGGCGTCTTGCGCCAGCAAGTTCCAGCATGGCTGACGCAACATCCGGCGGTGCGCGCCTTTCACCAAGCGCCTCTGGAGTGGGGTGGTCAAGGTGCCTTGCTGGTGCTGTTGCGTATTAGCGACGGTTAATCTTGGCTATGCATGCCTTGCCAAAAACCTTGCATGGCAAGCGGTTCGAGATCTAACTGGGCAATGCCCGCGGTTGGAAACAGCGGTGGCTGTACAGAGCGGTCTAAGTAGGCGGTTAAATAGCAGACAAAAGGCATGTGCGAAACCAAGAGCACGTGCTCTGCTGGCTCAATTTGCAAGCGTGCTAGCAGTGCACTAGCAAACGCTTCGGCATCGCCATCGGGGGTTATTTCTGTCGATGTTTCAATGACTTCGGCGGTCACATGATGAGCGACCTCTTGCCATGTCTGTTGGGCACGAACGTAGGGACTAACAATCACTAAGTCGAGTTTCGGTGCATGTTCGGCTAACCACTCACCGGCTGTCGTTGCTTCTTGGTGGCCATGCGCAGTCAGTTCACGCTCGTGATCAGCTTGCAGCACACCGGCACACAATGTTGGTGAACAAGCTTCACCGTGACGCATTACATAGAGCTTCATCTACTTCTTACTCCGCTGCCGATCAGGTCGGCCTCCGGTCACTTTGTCAGCTCGCCCATCTTCTTTCGCTTGCTCAGCACGACGACGGCGAATTTCTTTCGGATCTGCAACCAAGGGACGATAAATCTCAATTCGATCGCCCTGGCGGACGCTATCCGTTAACTTACAGGTCTTATTCCAAATACCCACCGCATTGACGTTCAGATCAATTTCTGGGAAGAAGGCTTGAATTCCAGAATGAGCTATCGCATCGGCCACGGTACATTCAGCCGGCACCGAAACCGGCACGATCTTTTGCTTTTCCGGGGTGCCATAAACCACTTCGACACTCAGTAAACGTTCAACCATTGCCGTAGACCTGCTTTGCCCGTTGCGCGAATGCATCCACCATGCGCGTGGTCACTTCATGAAAGATTTTACCAAACGCGAATTGCAACATTTTACTTGAGAATTCAAAGTCCAATCGGAGTGTCACTTTACATGCGTCGGCTGCTAAGGGAGTAAATGTCCAACCGCCGCGTAAATGCCGAAACGGCCCTTGAACCAGCTCCATGCGGATTTCATTTTCACTCACTAAGGTATTGCGGGTGGTGAACGCATGACGAAGACCGGCTTTGCTGATCGACAATTCGGCAACCATAGTCGTGTCGGTTTCTTCTAACACGCGTACAGCAGCGCAGCCCGGAACAAATTCCGGATAGGCATGAACATCATTGACGAGATCGTACATTTGACGGCAGCTATACGGCACTAAAGCGCTGCGTTCAATTTGTGGCATCCAGGTACCTACGTCCTTTTATCTTCAACCTAAGTTTTTAACCAGCTCGGCTTTTGTTCAAGAATTCAGCAATTGGCGAAGGTGCGCATTCTAACCAATTAAAAAAGGATGTGCATCTTTTCTGTTAACTCTTTTTCTATTGCGACGGCAAGCGTATAATAGAACGCATGAAACAGAAAAAAAATCCACCATCGACCATCGCCCTCAATAAGAAAGCCCGCCATGAATATTTCCTTGAAGAGAAGTATGAGGCCGGTATCGAGTTGCAGGGATGGGAAGTTAAAAGTATCCGCTCCGGTAAAGTTAACATCGCCGACAGTTACGTGATCCTGCGTGACGGCGAAGCCTACTTGCTCGGTGCGCAAATTCAGCCGTTAAGTCAGGCCTCATCACACGTTGTCTGCGATCCGGATCGCACCCGCAAACTTCTCCTCAAGAAACGTGAGCTGAATACCTTGATTGGAAAAGTTGAGCGCGAGGGCTACGCGATTGTAGCCACCGCCATGTATTGGAAGTCGTGTTGGGTGAAATTGGAAATTTATCTCGCCCGCGGGAAAAAGTCCCACTACAAGCGCGATACGATTAAAGATCGCGATTGGGCACGGCAGAAAGAGCGCCT
>JAMCRH010000021.1 GCA_023380515.1 Gammaproteobacteria bacterium
GCGGCTGGGTCTTGGTTTATACATTTTCCGCCCTGTTGAACAGCCTTTACTTGAAGTGCTGTCGGCGACGGCTGCCTTGGTGTCGATAGCGACTGGCTTTGCGATGTTTGGTGCAATTCGTGGCTATCACGTGATGCGCATCGCATTTGCCACAGCCATTGTGGTGGCATCGCTGTATTCGCTTGCGCGCGGTCTTTTATTCCCAACGTCAGCAACCTTGCCGCTCGAGCTATTTTCAGCCTCGATAAAGTGGCCAATTACGATCTTTTTCATGTTGATTGGTGCCGCGTTGCTTATCAACATGTCAACGCGTTACCGAAAAGTCATCTGGCGGTACCTCGGAAGCCTGTCTACAGTTGCCGGCTTAGTGATCCTCGGGCTGTGCTGGCAAGGCGATAACTTTATCTATTTTGGCTACCATCCCATTGTTGTCACCATTAGTGCCCTGTATTTGGCCATGTTCGGTGTTGCGCTTTTTATTGGTTCTTATTTAGAGAACGTCGCTAAGTTGCGACCTAGCCGAAAAGCCCTGATCGTCGGTGGGTTTAGTATCATAACCGTGTGTGGGTTTTGGTTTATGTTAACCACATCCGAAGTGCAACGTACCGCTCAGCAAGCGCAGACCTACTTGGGGCAAACAGTGGCACTGCGAGAGTTACTGGTTGCGCAGAACGTGCAACTAATGCAGCGGCTTGCCCGACGTTGGCAAACAGTTACAGATGCGGAATTACCTTTGCTGATGGAAGTCGACGTGTTGTCGTATCTGAATGACGTTGACCACTTGTCCGGTATTATATTTCTTGATGCGCAAAATGAATTCGTATGGGAAGAGTTGAAGCCAGAGCAACAGTCATTTGCACCACTTCTTGTCGAGGCCGATGTGCGTTCTTGGTTTGAAAGTACCGAGCGGCAACCCAGCTTTCACTCCCCAGTGGGCTCCTATAATAGCAATTACGCACCCGTGGTAATGGTGAAGTTGCCCGTATTCCGTCGGCCTACAAATGGTGACGATTTAACATCAAATCGAGTGGCATTGTTCGGTTATGTGGTGGCTGTCTTTGACTTCTCTCGTTTAGTGAATCCAACCGGTGTCATCACGACATCCTCACTGTATACCTACGTGCGCATGAATGAGCATTACCTGCTTCGTAGCTTGGGAACTACCACTGAAATTGTCGATACTCGTGAACAGTACCCGCAAGCCTTGTATAACGTTTCGCGGAATATGCGCATGCCGTTTAGCTTACAGTTGCAACTTGAAGGTTATTTAGTCGACTTGGAGCAACTGAAGAACTTAGCGAACTTGTATGTTCTGGTGCTGATGGGGGGCTTGTTACTTGCGGTCTTCCTTGTTGTCAGCAGCGAAACGGGGCAAATACTTCGTCTGCAGCGGCGTAAGTTAAAGGTCCAAGCGACTCATGATAGTCTCACCGGGTTAGTGAACCGCGTGGTGATTGAAGAAACGCTTGAAGCTTGGTGTCGGCAACGGGTGGACCCGGAACGGCAACGTACGGCAGCGACCTACAAGTCAAATTACCCGAGTAGTCAGCACGTTGCGGTGCTCTTTATTGATCTCGACGGTTTCAAGCCGGTGAATGACAGCTTAGGTCTTGCAATTGGTGACAAGTTGCTGCAAGAAACTGCTGGGCGGATTGAACGCGCGGTTGCTGAAGAGTGTGTCGTTGGCCGCTTTGGGAGCGATGAGTTTTTAGTCTTAGTGCCAAGGCTGAGTAAAGAAGTAACCTTAACCGATATGGTTGGCGAAATCCTTTCAGCCATCGCGCAACCCTACCATATTGACCAATATCGCCTGTATTTAACTGCGAGTATCGGTGTGACCAGCACGTTGCAGAGCCCAGCGGATGCGAAGCAGTTAATCCAGCATGCGGATATGGCCATGTATCAAGCCAAGCGCCAGGGCCGCAACCATTTCCATTTCTACTCGGCAGATATTAGCGACCGTTTCCATGAGTCCGTGACGTTACGAAACCAATTGCAGCATGTGCTCGAACAGGGCGCTTTGACGCTCTATTATCAACCAATTATTCGCGCCCACGATCACGCAGTGGTTGGGGTTGAAGCCTTGCTTCGTTGGCAAAGAGAAGATGGCACGTTTGTGCCGCCGAGCGAATTCATTCCAATTGCGGAAGATACTGGGCAAATCATCCCGATTAGTTCGTGGGTACTGCATCAAGCATGTGTCGACGGCATTCAGCTACAGAAATTCGGCGAGCTCAGTGTTGCCGTGAACTTGTCAGCACGGCAATTTAGCCGCGCTAACTTTATTGATTCCCTGTCCCATACCTTGAACCTGACCGGGTTTTCGGCGCGTTTGCTCCACATTGAGCTAACCGAAAGTGTCCTCATGGAAGACACGAACCGCGCGTATCAGCAGTTACAAAAGTTGCGCGATCGACATTTTGTCATTTCGCTTGACGACTTTGGAACTGGTTTCTCAAGCCTAGGCTACTTGAAGACGTTGCCGGTGGATATTCTGAAGATAGACCGTGGCTTTATACAAGATGTGACTACCAACAATGATGATGCTGCAATTACACGAAGCATCATAACCCTCGCGAAGCAATTGAATCTGCACGTGATAGCGGAAGGTGTAGAAACGGCTGAACAGGCACAGTTTGTTGAGGAAGCTGGTGTTCAATTTATGCAGGGTTATTACTTCGCACGTCCGATGCCACTAGACCAATTACTCGACTTTCTTGCCGAACACAAAGTTGGCGACACAGTATAATTTCCTGCCGTGAATAAAAGAAAAGCCGCGACAATTAACTTGTCGCGGCTATTTTAGAGCTTGGTCTGTAATAATTTAAAGATTACAGACGCTCAGCATGCGGGAGTTCATGAGCCGGAATGCCATCTGCTTGTTCAATTAAGTAGTGGTTCATCCAGCGCATCAGGCGCATTGCATAGTCCAGTTGTGAGGCTGAACGCGTATTACCGTGACCTTCGCCCGGGTACAACACCAGACGAACCGGCACATTACCGTGAACTTTTAAGTACCGGTAAAGCTCCATAGACTGACTTGGGTGCACGCGAGTGTCTTCGGCACCATGCATGATCAGAATCGGTGTGCGCGCTTGCTCGGCCCAGTAGATAGGGCTGCGCTCTAGATACCATTGCCATTTGTCCCACGGATAGCTGCGGGCATGCACTAAGTGCATCTCGTTAGGAATGTCAGTGGTACCGAATTTTGACAGGTTGTTAGAAATACCAACGAACATGACACTGGCGGCGAAGTGCTCGGTTTGCTTGGTGGCGCCCCAAGCCGATGCATAGCCACCGTAAGAGCCACCGGTAATGCCAACGCGATCTGGATCGGCTAAGCCAATAGCGACTAAGTGCTCTTTGGCATCAACAATATCGTCGAACTCTTTACCTGCGTAGTCATTTTGACCGAGTTTAGAAAACTCAACACCACGGCCGGTACTGCCACGGTAGTTCGGGAAGAAGGTTGCAAAACCTTGCTGAGCAGCATACCAAGTTGGGCTTGAATAACGGTCGTTCCAGCCATTGCGGATATGAGCTTCTGGACCACCATGAATGTTCATAATCACGGGCACTTGCGTGCCTTCTTGGTAATCGTGAGGATAGACTAAGATACCTTCTAGCTCGAGGCCATCGCGCGCTTCGTGCACAATCACTTCTTGACGTGGTTGGCGAACCTCGGCAAGCCATGGATTCGAATCGGTGACTCGTTGCAACTCGCCATCGTGGAAATGGAACACCTCTGGTGGGTGAGCAGGGGTGTGAGCAACCAAGGTCACTAAACCGTTGCTGCTCACACTGTTGATGCGAGCGAAAATCGCTTCACCTTGGCCAATGAGTGTTGATGTTTCACGACTGGCAACATTGGTGGTAAAGATTTCGGTTTCAACATGAATATCGGCAAGCCACAATAAGTTGTTATTATCGGCCCACGCAATGTCCTGAACATGGCCAATAAAATTTGGCGCGAGGTCAGTAAGGCTACCGTTCTCTAGGTTAACCAAGTAAAGACGACCAGTGGCAGGGTCATGTTGATCCTCAGCACCAATAATAGCTAATCGTTGGCCATCTGGGGAAAATGCAGCACCACCCAATTTACCTTCGCTTTGAACTCGGAGAATTTCTTCGCCCGCGGTATTGAAGATAACGTAGCGGCTTAACATCAAATCGTCGTCCACTAACGTGGTTGGTGCAACACGCGCGAGCAGATGCGGATGTTGCGGACGGAATTGAACCGAGTGCACATGTTCGTCGAGCTCGACAACTTGTGCTTTGAGTTCTTCAGCTTGGGTGTCTAATAACCAAATTTGCGTCTTCAAGCTTTCTTCTTCATAAACCTGCGCACGGAACCCTTTTTTTGCCAGTTCAGCGCGTTTTTCTGGTCCTTGCTCACGAGCGGTAAAGGTAATGTGGCGACCAGTGGTGCAAAAGTCGAAACTACCGATTGCGGTTTCGTGTTGGTAGACCCGAGTTGACTCACCGCCATTGACTGGAATCTTGTACAAGCTTGTGTGCTTGTCGTCACCGCGCTGGGCTAAATAGTACAAATATTCGTTGTCGCGACTAAAGCGAATTTGACCAATTCGCACATCGCCGGTTACAAATGGAATGGTTTGACCGGCAGCGTTGCGGACAAACAATTCAGTATAGGCGGCACCGTCGTCTTCTTTGTACGGTGTTCGTGGACGAACCTTCGTGAATGCGGTAAACGCACCGTCAGAGGATGTCACAGCTTGTGCAATCCGCTGTGTAGTAATGACTTCTTCAAGCGCGATATCGCGTTGTTGTGCCTGTGAAACTGGGGCTACAACCAACAGTAACACGCTGAGCCAACTCAATAAGCGACCCATGGGTTTCTCCTTGTGGTTTTATTGTTCCGAAAAAAACAAGTTCAGTGTATCAGCTTGCTGAACTGCCTGCATCCACGCTTGCGGCCTGCTGCATACTGGTTGCGCCCTGTGCAATCATGCGCAATTGTTGAATGGTTCGCTCGGCTAATAAGTGACGCTCGGACACTGGCATATCAAGGGCATCGGCGCCGGCACTGAAAACCACTCGAACCATGGCGTCGGCTTGAATTTCTGCAAGTTCGTTTGGCAACTGACGCTCGGTATGTAAATAGTCTGCGAGCTCGGACTTAAAATGTTCAATTTCGCGGGCGATGGCAAGACGGAATTCCTTCGATGTGCCGCTGCGTTCCTGTAATAGCAAGCGAAATACGCTGCTGTTATTGGTGATGAAGTCCATGAAGATTCCCACGGAAATACGAATGACAGAGCCGCCTTTAGCAAGGCGCTGTCGGCTTTGCCGCAGGAGTTGTCGCAGTGTTAAACCGCCTTCGTAGACAAGCGTTAATCCAAGGCGATAGAACGAGGTGGGCGCAATCCCGGCTTCGCGGGCTACCTCGCGCAAACTTAAGCTCGAAAAGGTCGTTTGCGGACTGAGTTGATTGAGTGCCGCGTCGATTAACGCGCGTCGAGTCTTTTCTTTTTGTTTGGCTCGAATACCAACCATGTCTGAACGCCTTTACCATGTGGATAACAGGGGAATGTACCAGTGCGCCGTGTAAAATTCAATTTAAGGGGTTGTTTTCTGCGCCGAGAACAGATAAATTCAGCGTACACGCGTTAGCCTAAATTGCTGCATGTCGCTGTAATCAAGTTGAGAGATGTCCATGAAAGAAAATCCCCCCATATTGTGGCTGAATGCCATACTGTTTAGTTCGACCTTCCTTGTTAGTTTAGTCGGTGTTCCCTGGTACTTGTGGTCCCAAGGTTTTAGCTGGCCACTATGGACGGCATTTATTTTGCTATTTTGCTTTGGTGGCATTTCGATTACCGCCGGTTATCACCGATTATGGTCTCACAAAGCATGGGACGGCCATTGGTCTGTACGAATCATTTTTGCTCTCGGTGGCGCGCTAGCACTGCAGAACAGTATTTTGCATTGGGCCTCAGACCATCGCGAGCACCACAAGCATGTCGACCACAAAGATAAAGACCCCTATGCAATTACGCGTGGTTTTTGGTTTGCGCATATTGGTTGGATGTTGCGCGAACATCAAGAACATCGCTATACCGACTACCGCAATGTGAAAGACCTGCAGCGCGACCCGATTGTCCGCTGGCAGCATAAACACTACTTGTTGTTGGTGTTGATGATGAACATTGGTGTGCCGCTCGCAATTGGTGCTGCACTTGGCCATATTGGTGGCGCGTTACTCATTCTCGGCGTGTTCCGACTCGTGTTGGGCCACCACACCACTTTCTTTATTAACTCGCTGGCACATATTTGGGGCAAGCGTACTTATACTGAGACGAATTCAGCCCGTGACAATGGCTGGCTTGCGCTTCTGACCTTCGGTGAGGGATATCATAATTTCCACCATATTTTCTCTGGTGATTATCGCAACGGCGTACGTTGGTACCATTTCGATCCGACTAAATGGCTGATTTTGACCTTGCGTGGTGTGGGACTAGCGAGAAATCTACGACGTACTCGAGCGAGTGAAATTAAAAAGGCGCGAGACGCGATGCGTCGTCTGCGCCGAGAAGGGCCGAGCATGGCAGAACAGTTGCAGGAGTTTCAAGACGAGCTTTGTAACAGCCAAGCCCAGATGGGCACAGTAACCAACCCGAATAGAACACCATAGCCTACCAATGAAGCCACAAAGCGTGGCTTCAAACCGGCGCCAATTGCGATGGCGCCGGCACTAATCATAAACGGCATCGATGCTTCCAATACCGTGACTTGGGCGGACAGACCGTCAGCACCTAAGCCACGAATTACGCCATATGCAATCAGCGGCATGAGCACCAACTTGACGACCATAGCGAAGCCAAACGGAAAGAGATCTTCACGTGGGATTCGAAAGTGCAGCTGAAAACCGACAGCAATCATGACGACCGGCACGAGAGTCGCAGCCAAATTTTCAACTAAGGGCTGAATAACCCGAGGATACTCAGTTTGGCCAAACAGTAGGGCAATGAACAAAGCGACCACCGGTGGAAAGGTTAGCAGCTTCTTGGCAATGGTAAGCGCCCCTTGTGGCGCTTGCGAGCCCTCTTGTTGATTGCCGTATACCGCCGCAAATGTCGATGCAATAAAGGCAAGTGCGATAAACGAGCCAACTTGATCGTAGATCACCGCATAGGGCAGTCCGGCAGCACCGAAGAAAGTTTCAACCATTGGAAAACCGAGAAATGAGGTATTCCCCAATGGCACCACGATCAACATGGCTCCGGTCAGCTCGCGCGACCAATTAAAAGCGCGTGCAGCGAGTAAAATTAATCCAACGGCTAGTGGGTACAACAACCAAGGCATCAAGGCTGGCAGCAAGACGTCAGTGTTGAGCTCTAGCTTAGGTAAATGCAGCAGAATCATCGCCGGAACAGCGACGTTAATGACATACTGATTGAGCACCTGGCCGGTATTCACCGGCATCAGGTGTAAGCGTTTTAAGCCTAAGCCAATCGCCAAATAAGCTAAAATGAGTAACAGTGCGTCCATGGCCGCTTAGCGCTTCTTCGCGTTGGCAAATGCATCAGCGAAAGCGCTGTTCATTGGTGCAGCTGGCGCCTTTTGTGGTCGTGAGCGCGCCGCTTTTTGATTCGGCGCACCGCCGGCGGTTTTCGGGCTCGTGTCTTTCGCGGCTGGCGCTGTCACCGGATCTTGCAAACGCATGGTCAAAGCAATGCGCTTACGCTCCGTGTCGACTTCAATGACCTTCACTTTGACAACGTCGCACGCTTTGACCACTTCATGTGGGTCACTGACGAACTTGTCGGCAAGTGCCGAAATATGCACGAGCCCGTCTTGATGGACGCCAATATCGACAAATGCACCAAAGTTGGTCACGTTGGTGACAACACCTTCTAGAGTCATACCAATTTTCAAGTCGGCTAACGTTTCCACGCCTTCTTTGAATGCTGCAGTTTTAAACTCGGGGCGAGGGTCGCGGCCCGGCTTTTCCAGTTCGCGAATAATGTCGCTCACCGTTGGTACGCCAAAGTGTTCATCGGTGTAATCGCGAGCATGCAAGCCTTTTAAGAAGCCACCATCACCGATGATATCGGCTACTGCTTTACCATTGGCTGCTGCAATGCGTTCTGCAACCGGGTATGCCTCAGGGTGCACGGCAGAGCCATCGAGTGGGTTATTGCCGCCCATGACGCGCAAGAATCCGGCCGCTTGTTCAAAGCTCTTTGGCCCCATACGCGGCACATCGAGCAGCGCTTTTCGACTGGCAAACGCACCGTGTTGTTCACGGTAACTGACAATATTTAAAGCGAGATTGCGGTTTAACCCGGCTACTCGAGCCAGTAAGGGGACTGAAGCTGTGTTCACATCAACGCCAACGCCATTTACGCAATCCTCGACGACTCCATCGAGACTTTGCGCGAGCAAAGATTGACTCACGTCGTGTTGATACTGACCGACGCCAATCGCTTTCGGTTCGATTTTTACTAACTCCGCCAGCGGGTCTTGTAGTCGGCGGGCAATCGACACAGCGCCACGATACGACACGTCGAGGTCGGGGAATTCTTGTGCCGCAAGTTCAGAAGCGGAGTAAACTGACGCTCCGGCTTCGCTAACCATAACTTTGGTTAGATTAAATTTAGGGTTCGCTTTCATTAGCTCGGCGACTAAGCGGTCGGTTTCGCGCGAGGCAGTGCCATTCCCAATGGCGACGAGTTCAACTTTGTGCAGCTGACACATGGCCGCGAGCGAACGTAAGCTTTTGTCCCACTGGTTTTGTGGGGCGTGAGGAAATACGGTAGTTTGCGCCAAGAGCTTGCCGGTACCGTCAACCACAGTCGCTTTCACTCCAGTGCGCAGACCCGGGTCGAGGCCTAGGGTGGTTCGTTGCCCTGCTGGCGCGGCCATCAGTAAGTCTTTTAAATTGGTCGCGAACACTTGAATCGCTGCTTCTTCGGCGGTGTCGCGCAACTGGCCAAATAAATCAGTTTCCATTCGCGGCAACACTTTAACGCGCCAAGTCCATTGTACGGTTTGTTTGCGCCATGCGCCGGCTAAACTGTGGTCACAATCCAGCTCGAAGTGTTGTGCGATGATGGGCTCATAGGCGCTGTAGCGACTGCCTTCGTCGGCATTTGGGTCAGCATTTAAGCGTAGTTGTAAAACACCTTCGTTACGACCGCGGAATAAAGCAAGCGCGCGGTGCGATGGAATACTGCGAATGGCTTCATGGTATTCAAAATAATCGCGAAATTTTGCGCCTTCTTTTTCTTTACCTGGTGCTACTTGCGCAGCGACTTCAGCGCCTTGCCATAACTGTTGGCGAATGGATTTGAGTAAGCGTGCGTCTTCAGAAAACTGCTCCATGAGAATGAAGCGAGCCCCTTCAAGGACTGCTTTTTCATCGGCAAAACCAGCATCGGCGTTGATGTAGTCGGCGGCAAGGGTTTCCGGATCTTGGTCGGTTGTGCGGAGTATTTCTGCGAGCGGGCCAATGCCAGCTTCGAGAGCGATTTGTCCCTTGGTTCTGCGCTTTGGCTTGTAGGGTAAGTAAAGATCTTCGAGTTCGGTTTTCGATTGGCAGCTTTCAATTGCAGCCTGAAGCTCTGGCGTGAGTTTTTCTTGGTCGGCGATACTTTTGAGAATCACCGCGCGGCGTTCGTTGAGCTCGCGTAAATAGTTGAGTCGGCTTGCCAGGGTGCGGAGTTGGGTGTCATCAAGGCCGCCAGTGACTTCTTTCCGATAGCGGGCAATAAACGGCACAGTCGCACCTTCGTCAAGAAGAGCGACGGTGGCATTGACTTGCTGGACATGAACATTTAACTCGGCAGCTAAGTGCGCTGCGATACGGGTTGAAACTGCTGACATAACCATCTCTACTCAAAAAAATGATTAGCGATGGTATCACGCATGCAGTTTTTCGAGAACCTGTTCCATCGCTGACAACTTAATTAAAGTCGGTGGTTGCTAGCAAATATAGAGCGGCTTAGTCGTTCTTGCTTTTTTCGGCTTCGATACGGAGGTAAATTTCTTCACGGTGAACTGCAATATGGCTTGGCGCGTCAATCCCAATTTTGACCTGGTTGCCATTGACCGCTAACACAGTGACCTTTACATCGTCGTTGATCATCAGGGTTTCGCCAACGCGGTGATTCTCAAAAGTATCGCCGAGTTAATCCTCAGGGCATAGGTCTGTTGTGCAGACTCTTAAAATAGATTCTCGTTATTATTGGATGCGAGCGGTGCTGTCACCGATCTTTATAGAATACTGAAATTCAGTCTCTATTATACTCACAAACACTCATCTTGCGACAAAATGCGACGCAGCATCGACGAGCGGTGTAAAATAAACTAGATTTGGTGAAAATGGAACCACCGAGTTGACGTCGGTGCGAGTTTTAAGTGAATTTCTTCGCTAAACCAACAGTCAAGCTATTCTGGTTTACTGTGGTAATCAATCACATTTACAATCCAGAGCTTATCGCCCGTTGGGGTGCGCACGCTCACCTCATCATCAACGGACTTTTTTAATAGTGCTCGGGCCATGGGGGAATCGATGGAAATATAGTCGTTCCGGCCATAAATTTCGTCGGGTCCGACAATTCGAAACGTTCTCGTTTGTCCTTCCATATCTTCAATTTGTACCCAAGCACCAAAAAATACGCGACCGTCTTGCTGAGGTGAGTACTCTACCACCTTAAGCGCTTCGATACGTTTACGTAAATAACGGACACGGCTGTCAATTTTTCGCAGCACGCGTTTATTTTCTTTATAGTCGGCATTCTCTGAGCGATCACCCAAGCTTGCGGCCCAGGCCACTTTTTTGGTGATGTCGGGGCGGTGCTCACGCCACAAATAGTCGAGCTCCTGTTTCAGTTTGTCGAGTCCAGCAGGTGTAATTAAATTCGTTTTCACAGTGTTCTTCCGTCAATCTGCGCGAGGCATAAGAGGTTAATTCCAGCATTATGCCGCAGATGCCAACATGGCGGGCAAAGTTTCCTACCGCTTTTTCACATAAATATGATTATAATCGACTGCATCCCAAGAAAAACAATAGGCAACGATCATAGGTAACGATCAATGATGGAACGAGAAGAGCGGATCTTAGTCGTTGATGACGACATTCGGCTACGCACATTAATAGAGCGCTATTTAATCGAGCAAGGTTTTGCGGTGAAGGTTGCTGCAGATGCCGTGCAAATGGATCGCTTGCTTCTGCGGGAAAATTTCAACTTGCTGATTCTTGACCTCATGTTGCCTGGGGAGGACGGCATTTCAATTTGTCAGCGTTTGCGCAAAAACGATAACCACATTCCGATCATTATGTTGACTGCGAAGGGGAGCGAAATGGACCGGATTGTCGGCCTTGAGAGTGGCGCCGATGATTATCTCGCTAAGCCATTTAATCCACGGGAACTTTTAGCGCGTGTGCGCGCGGTGTTAAAACGTCAGCAACGCGAATTGCCCGGAGCACCAACGTCTAAGGCTACCGCGGATATTTGTTTTGGTGAGTTTCGTTTTAACATCTCAACTCGCGAGCTTTATCAAGGCGACAAATTACTGAGTTTAACGAGCGGCGAGTTCGCGGTCTTGAAAGCCTTGGTGACCCATCCACGTGAACCTTTGTCGCGGGATAAACTCATGCATCTGGCGCGTGGTCGCGACTATGCGGCACTCGAGCGCAGTATTGACGTGCAAGTATCGCGACTGCGCCGCATGATTGAAGTTGAACCGTCGAAACCGCGTTACTTGCAAACAGTTTGGGGCTTGGGTTATGTCTTTGTTCCCGATGGGCTCGATGTGAGCGAATAATGCGCGGTCTTTTGCCCCAAAGCGCGTTTGCCCGCACGGTCACCTTGATAGCCTTGGTTCTGGCGTTAAACCTAGCGTTAACCTACGGTTTATTTACTCAATATGTGGTGAAACCCGGCCTGAACCAACTGACTCACGTAATTACCAATCATATTCTCATTGCCGAATGGGTCGACAGCCAACCGGACCCACTCGTGCGAATGCATATCGAAGATCTCAGCGAAGTTCGTACTCTGAATAGCCTCGCCGCGCAAGACGCTGGTTTGGGCCGGAGTACAGGAGCGCCTTGGATATCTCGGCTGGTCAGTGAGCGCCTCGAGCGTCAAGCGGAAGTGCGGCTAACGCGACAAGAACAAATGCTGGTCTGGGTGAACTTTGATGATGCTGATCATTGGTATCAAATGCCAATCGAAGACATGCGTGGTTTACGTTTGTGGCCGTCTTTTGTGCTGTTAGGATTGATCGGCTTAGTGAGTGTGCTGCTAGCGGCATGGTTTGCACGGTCATTAAATCGTCCGCTACGTCGGCTCCAGTTCGCAGCTGAAGAGGTTGTGCTTGGTAATGATCCGGCGCCGATTCCGGAAAAGGGGACCGAAGAGCTGATGAAGGTAACTCGGGCCTTCAATCGCATGATTCTTAACTTGAGCAAGGTAGATGAAGACCGTGCATTGCTTTTAGCTGGGATTTCGCATGATTTACGCACACCACTCACTCGTATCCGGCTAGCGGCAGAGATGATGAATCCCGACGAGCCGCTGGTGGAAGGGATTATCCAAGACGTTGATGATTTGAACAGCATTTTAAGTCAGTTTAGTGACTTTGCTTGCGCTAGTGAGCGGGTTGGATTTGTTTTTGCCAACCTCAATACACTGATAGAAGAAGTGGTAATGGCTGCGCAATACCTTGAGGCCGAACAAATTGACTTACAACTGCAACGAGTTCCCGACATGGAATTACAGCCGGTGGCGGTGAAGCGCATTCTCACCAATTTAATTGTCAATGCCAAACGTTATGGGCAGCCACCGATTGAAATTGCTTCCGGTCTCAGTCGAGACGAAGAACACGTTTGGTTTAGTGTGCGTGATGCCGGTGCCGGGATTCCAGACGAACAAGTCGAGTCGATGTTTAACCCGTTTACGCGCGGAAAGAGACTGTAAAAGATTTTGTGTAAATGGCTGGTTTCACTGTTAAATCCGATCCTGATATATAATCTCGAACTGTGCCATCGCTGGCTTCCAGTT
>JAMCRH010000022.1 GCA_023380515.1 Gammaproteobacteria bacterium
AGAAAGGTAGCAAAGGTCGTGCAAAAGCCCGACTTAAACTCGCTAAGGCGCATCAGCGTCTGGCGAATGCTCGTGCTGATTTTCAGCACAAGCTGTCTCGAACGATTGTTGACGAAAACCAAGCGGTGATTGTTGAGACATTAAAAGTCAAAAATATGCTGAAGAACAAGAAGTTGTCTAAGCATATTGCTGATGCCAGTTGGTCAGGCTTGATCCAGAAGTTCGAATACAAAGCCAGAGAGCAGGGTAAACACTTGATCAAAATTGATCAGTGGCTTGCCAGCTCCAAGACCTGCTCTTGCTGTGGACACACGTTGGAAGAGCTGTCGCTGAACGTGCGTGATTGGCAGTGTCCATCCTGTTCTGCACAGCATGATAGGGACATCAATGCAGCCTTAAATATCAAGGCGCAAGGTATTTTAAAATTAAAGGCCGCAGGACTGTCGGTTTCTGCCAATGGAGGCAAGCGTCAATCTGGTCACGTACCAGTTGCTGCCTGAGAAGTTGGAAGCCTCGCCCAATAAGGGCGGGGAGCAGTCACGGTAGGCATGGAACTGACAACAACGGGTGTATTGCGCACGCTCGTTTGCCAGCAAGTTTTGCTGAGCAACTACAACAACTGCCCATTGCTGACGGTATTGGTGCCTGTGGCACGGCAGCTGCGCGGAATGAACCGGTGTTGGTTGCCGACATGCACACAGACCCCCGATTCAGAGACTATTTGCCATTAGCAAATGCTTACAAGTTAAAAGCCTGCTGGTCGCATCCGTTTACCAATCAAGACGGAGCGGTGGCTGGAACATTCGCCGTTTACTTCACCGAGATTAAAGTACCGACGCAACAAGCGCTCGCTGTTATTAACCAAGCACTCGATTGGGTTGCGTTAATTTTACAGCAAAAACAAGAGCGCGAGCGGCGTCAGGCGAGTGAAACGCAAATGCGGATACTCGAGCGTGGCATTGACGCAAGTGTGAATGGCATCGTCATTGCTGATGCCCGCAAGCCAGGTAATCCGTTGGTGTATATCAACCCTGCATTTGCTCGCATTACTGGCTGGAGCCAAGAAGAAATGCTGGGTAAAAGTTGTCGGTTGCTGCAGGGCGAAGATACCGATCCCCGTGCGATTGAGCAAATTCGTAATCGGTTGCGTCGGTTTAAAGAAGTGCAAACGGTTATTCGCAATTACCGTAAAGACGGGACGCCGTTTTGGAATGACCTTTATATCGCGCCAGTAAAAGATGCAGAAGGTGTGGTGACGCACTTTATCGGAATTCAAAATGACATCTCTGAGCGTAAGCAGCAAGAAGAACGAATTGCTTGGCATGCGACTCACGACACGTTAACTGAGTTACCCAATCGTGCTTTGCTTGCTGATCGCCTAGAACAGGCTCTGCGCTTTGTTCGCCGTTATCATTTGCAGTTAACCGTGATGTTTATTGACCTCGACGGATTTAAGCCGATTAACGACACCCTCGGTCATGCGATTGGTGACAAAGTACTGAAAATTGTGGCGAAGCGTTTAGCTGCCGTATTACGAGATGGTGACACGCTAGCACGATTTGGTGGCGACGAATTTGTTGTGGTGTTACCCAATGCTGGTAACACTGATGAGGTGAATGCGATTGCCGAGCGCTTGCTGGTTAGCCTTGCCGAGCCCTATGAAATTGAAGGGAAGGCTCTGACGTTAACGGCGAGTATTGGCATAGCGCAGGGCAACGAAGACATTCAAGAGCCTAATGTTCTCGTCCAACAGGCTGACATGGCGATGTACAAAGCCAAGCGCCGAGGTAACCACAATTTTGAATGGTTTAGCCATGACATCAATAGCAAGGTCGAGCGTCATGTTGTTGTTCGCCATGAGCTCCAAGAAGCCCTGAATAAAGAGAGCATTGTTCGAGCGATTATGGCCATAGCCGCTGAGCTCAAGCTCAAGGTGATAGCGGAAGGTATCGAAACAGCAGAGCAACTTGACTTTTTACAGGCGCGACACTGCGATGGTTATCAGGGTTTTTACCTTGGTCGGCCGGTCCCTATTCAGGAGCTGATTCAATATGCGCCTGCATGAGTATCTGTTACACTAGGGGCATCTGCCACGAAGTGAGGCTCGTATTTACCGTGAAGAAAACGCTGCATTACGCGACAGCTATTCTGTTGAGTACGTTTTTGCTTGGCTGTTCGTTATTGCCACACGACCTACCTGGGGTGACTTTACCTGCGTTAGAAGAGCGCACCATAACCACAGCGTTAACCCTTGAAGAAGCTAATCAGACAGCGTTAGGACAAACCCTATCGCCACTAGTTGCTGACCATCCTGATAAGTCCGGCATTGTTGCGTTAACTGACGCATTAGAAGCATTTGCGGCACGTTTGCTGTTAGTTGAAAACGCCGAAAAAACACTGGACGTGCAGTATTATATCTGGCGAAACGACGATACCGGTCGGCTGTTGCTGTCGGCGTTGCATGAGGCAGCAGAACGCGGTGTGCGGGTTCGTTTGCTGCTCGATGATCTTAACTCAGGGCCGCTCGAAGGCATTTTGACTCACTTACATGCGCACCCAAATATCGAAGTTCGCATGTTTAATCCTTTTCCCGCGCGACGTTCGCGGGTACTTGGTTTTATAACCGATTTTAATCGTGCCAATCGGCGCATGCACAACAAGTCGTTCACTGCAGACAATCAGGTAACAATTATTGGTGGGCGCAATATTGGCGACTCCTATTTTGGTGCTGGTGAAGGGTTTCTTTTTACCGATTTAGATGTGCTTGCAATTGGCCCTGTAGTGACAGACGTCTCAGACGACTTTGACCGTTTTTGGTCAAGCCCTTCGGCTTACCCGTTGCATCAGCTTGTTGACATGCAGCGCAAACGCTCGCGCTATAAACCGCAGCCCGTCGCACAAATGTTAGCCGCTAACGACGCATTAGTTGAATTTATGGACGAGGTCATGGCGACCACGTTTGCCGCTGACGCACTGCGCGGTGACGTAACCTTTATGTGGGCCGAAACCACCATGGTTAGCGATGACCCACTCAAAGGTTTAGGGAAAGCCGAAGAAGAGCAGATGATCATGCATCAGCTGCAAAAGGCTGTTGGTGAGCCGCAGCACTACTTTGAATTGATTTCTCCCTATTTTGTGCCCACCCGCTGGGGCGTTGACGCGCTAATCGAAATGGCTGAACAGGGCGTTGAAATCATCATTTTAACCAATTCGCTAGAAGCAACTGACGTTGCAATCGTGCATGCCGGCTATGCAAAATGGCGCAAAAAACTGTTACGTGCCGGTATTCGGATTTTTGAAAAGCGACAAATTTTACCACTTGACCCGTTCATGGACGAAGAGCCAGCCGTTGGTCGGTTAGGCAGCAGTGCGGCAAGTCTGCATGCGAAGACGTTTGCAATTGACGGCCAACGGGTTTTTGTCGGTTCATTTAATTTTGATCCGCGTTCGGCATTGTTGAATACTGAACTCGGTTT
>JAMCRH010000023.1 GCA_023380515.1 Gammaproteobacteria bacterium
AAGGCCGAAATCAGCGCTTGCTTTCAAGTGCAAGCCTTACCTGCCGTGCAAGCTTGGTTAGACGAACATGAGCTCGCGATTGCGGACGATGAAGAATGTATCTTACGCCGTATCATCACCAGTGAAGGTCGCTCAAAAGGGTTTATTAACGGTGCGCCAGTACCGATGAATTTACTCAAAGACCTCGGTGCTTTGTTGGTCAGTATTCATGGCCAACATGATCACCACTTACTGATGAAACCAGATTATCAGTTACAGCTGCTCGACCAGTATGCTGGACATCGCCACCTGCTCAACCGCAGCGCTGAGTTATTTCGTGAATGGCGACAGCTCAAGCGCGAGAAACAACGCTTGCAAGGGCTGCAAGACGCTCAAGAAGCGCGTAAGCAGTTACTCGATTATCAGGTCCATGAACTACAAGAAGCCGCGTTAAGTGCTGAGGCCTACGCGGAGCTCGAAAATGAACACAAGCGTCTCGCGAATGCATCAGAATTACTCGCTGACAGTCAGTTTGCTGTGAACACTTTGTACGACGGCGAGCACAACAACGTGTATAACCTGATTCAAGCAGCGATTGAACGACTTGCCAATAGCGCTGAACTCGACGCACAGTTGCAACCTATGGTCGCCTTGCTCAACGACGCCAGCGTCCAAGTTGAAGAAGCTGCGCGTGAATTGCGTCACTATCAAGATCATGTCGAACTTGACCCGGAATTATTAGCAGATTGCGAGAAACGTATGAGTGCTGCGTTGCAACTTGCGCGCAAGCATCAAGTCGCACCTGAGCAGCTCGGTGAGTTATTGGCAAACTTGCAAGCAGAACTCAATGAACTAAACGCCGCCGAAACTCGCTTAGCAGACCTTGATCCAGCGATTACTGCAGCGGAAGAAGCCTATTTGCAAGCGGCGCATGAATTAACCGTCAGTCGTCATCAAGCAGCCGAGTTACTCGCAGTGAAAGTAACGGATACCATGCACAAACTGAATATTCCGGATGGTGAGTTCCGTGTGAATATTCAATCAAGTGCGCAAGACTTCGCCTCGGCTGTGGGAATCGATCAAGTTATCTTCACCGTGAGTGCGAACGCCGGCCAACCGCTGCAGCCGATTGCTAAAGTTGCATCAGGCGGCGAGTTATCACGCATTAGCTTAGCCATTCAAGTCCTCACCGCAGGTGTGCAAGCACGCCAGCAAAATGACAAGAAAGCAGCTGCTCAACAGCAAGGTATACCTACACTGATTTTTGACGAAGTCGATGTTGGCGTTAGCGGCCCCACGGCAACAACTGTCGGCAAATTGTTGCAAGCACTTGGTGAAAATAACCAAGTTATTTGTGTGACGCATCTACCTCAAGTTGCAGCGCGAGCCCATCAACATCTATTCGTGAGCAAAGAGTCGCGTGATGGCCAAACCATTACCTTTATGCAGCCACTCAATCAAACAGATCGCGTCCATGCTCTTGCTCGCCTACTGGCAGGCGACGCCGTCACCGATCATTCGTTAGCTAACGCTCGCGAGCTATTAGCAAGTTAATTGGAACTTCTAGCCTTTGCTAGGGACAAATACTCGCATCTTGAATAAATAACCGCCTCGCGCACTGGTATCTGAGGCGGTTTTTGCGATAAGATTTATTCTTAACTAAGAGAAACGGAAGAATTATGAGATTACCACTAGCTATCGCGGCTACGCTGCTCCTCACTCACTGCTCAGTAATCGACCCTTTGGTTTATAAAATTGACATTCCTCAGGGCAACTACATCGAGCAACGTGACGTTGATAACCTGCGCGTGGGTATGACCCGAGAGCAAGTTCGTTACGTCTTGGGTGCGCCGGTTGCCGAGAATGCATTTAATCAAGACGAGTGGCACTACGTGTTCCGTTTGAAACCAGGGCGTGGCGATGTTCAATTGCGACAAATGACATTGAACTTCGAAAGTGGCCAATTAGTTTCGATTACTGGGGACTATGAGCCGCACGCGGACTTCAACACTCCTATCGAACAGTAATTATAACTGGACTCACCCGGGCAACTCGAACGTTATCACGTTGATACAAAGCTGATAATGCGAAAGCGACGGTGCGCATGCGGTACAAGCACCTTTTAGTTAAGTAGGAATTGAATCATAAACCATAAGGTCAACCCGCATGCATTGTGCGCAAACTGCGTTTACGCCAGAATCGAGCCCGCACGATAGCCATGAATATCAATGGCTTTGGCTCGATAATGGGCTGCCTGTCTTAGTTGCGCACAACCCTCAATTAACTCAATCTGCCGCCGCGTTCGCTGTCAACGCAGGTCATTTTCAAGACCCCGAAGACGCTGCCGGAGTCGCACATTTCCTTGAACATATGTTGTTTTTAGGTAGTGCCCCACACCCCGAGCCAGATGCATTTGCTAAAGCAATTCAAGCGTCAAATGGACATTACAATGCGTGGACAGCAACGGAGCATACAAACTACTATTTAACCGTCCGTCCAGATCGCTTCGAATCGATTCTGAGCCATTTTTGTAGTTTATTTACGCAGCCGTTGCTCGCTAACGAGTGGGTCGAGAAAGAGCGCCAATCGATTGAAGCCGAGTACCAATTAAAGCGCCAAGACGAACTCCGTCGCCTCTATGAAGTGCACAAGATTACGGCCAACCCCAAGCATCCATTTGCTAAGTTTTCGGTTGGTAATGCCACCACATTGGCAGATTTACCTGACTTACCTGTGCGTCAGCGCTTACATGATTTCTGGCAAAATTATTATACCGCCGCCAATGCAGCGCTCGTTCTTATTGGTCCGCAATCAATCGCGGAACTAAGTGAACTCGCTAGCACCTTCGATGCATTGCCGCGCAGCCGGTTGCCGGAACCTTTACCAGAACAACCGATTTACTTGCCGGAACAACTAGGTTGCCAGATTCACGTGAGGCCAATTAAAGATGCCAGCCGGCTGCTCGTAACCTTCTCATTTCCGGAAATAAACAGCGATTACCTGCATAAAACGACCTCTTTTATTGCGCATTTGCTGGGCGACGAAGGTCCCGGAAGCCTTTGTCACCTGCTCCGCAAGAAACATTGGATCAGCGAATTATCTGCTGGTGGCGGGATGAGCGGCTACAATTTCAAAGATTTTAATTTAAATTTAATGCTCACCGATCTCGGGTTAGAGCACATCGACGATATTCTGCAAACTTGTTATCACTATATTCGCGTCGTTGCACAACAAGGACTGCGCGATGACATTTATGCTGAGCGCCAGCAAATGCAAGCGCTCAATTACCGTTTCCCAGAATCACAGCGGCCTATCGATTTAGCCGCGCAGTTGGCGATTAATATGCTGCACTACCACCCGCAGCACGTCATTAGTGGTGACTATCGAATGGACGGACTACGTCACCAGTTTGCTAGCCGATTGCTAGCAGAGATGACCCCCGAGCGCAGCCGAATTACAATTATTCATCGCCAGGTCGAAACCAGCCAAGTGGGTCATTACTATGGTGCCGAATACCATATCCAGCCATTATCTGCGGCACAACTTGAGCTGTTCCGCACTGCGCCAGTAGACGCCGAAGCATTGCAACCACCTCAGCCAAACCCTTATATACCAAAACGTGTCGAGCCGTTACCGTTAGAA
>JAMCRH010000024.1 GCA_023380515.1 Gammaproteobacteria bacterium
ATCCCGCGTGATTCTGCAGATCGACCCGCGCACGGACGAGCAAGGCGATTGGATTGGCAACCTCTATTTCCACGCCACAACCTACACGGTGACCGATGACTGTGAGTTTACTGGTTACTGCCGAATCACGCGGGATAACGCCAATAGCATTTACAAGGTTGATCTCGATGGTCAGGTTGAGGCGATTTCGCCCACTCATCATCGGGTTTTGTCGATGCATGCGAATGCTCACGGTGAGCTGATCATCGAATCCTCAATTCCTACGGGTGAGATTTCTGGGCATGTCCTGCTTAAGTACAGTGGTGATGAGCTTGTTCACTTAAAATCAATTACCAGTGGCAGTCTCTATTTTGATGACCTTGATACGATTTTTGCTATCGACCGCAGTCTCGCACCGTGGATTATCCATGCGGATCCGGCGCAAGTCGAACGTGCCAAGATGGCAGACTTATTAGCTGGTCCGTTTTCGATGTTGTATCGGGGTCCGCGCGGTCGACTGTTCAACCAAGACGTGGATGCCAGTGCTATGTATTCTGTATTGCCGCCGCAGGCCGAGCCGATTTTCCAAGACGAATCGATTATTCATGCCGGGCTCAGTCATTTGGGCAACTTCAAAGCGGTCTACGGCGATTGGTTCTTGAGCTATATGGCTGAAAGACGGGTCGGTAACGCTTGGGAGCAGGAATTCATTCAAATGATTAATGTCGTGACGGGGGAGACCCGTCGTTTGCTGCTGCCATTGAACCTCGGCGAAGACCAAGAGCGTAGTTATGGCATTCAGGTTCTTGGTGATCAACTGTTTGCTAAATTTACTCGCCCGTATGCCGCCCACCATTGGGTTCAAGTGGTGAATCTCGACGAACTTCTTGCCGGCGCAGATGAAGCCGACGTCTCGGAAGCTATTCATTTCCGTTGGCGCAGTGCGGACATCGCCATCGACGATGTCGTTGACTTGCGGCTAACCAATGTGACAGCAGCGCAGGAACTAACCACCGCCGAGGTGATTTTTGATAAGTCGTTAGGGGCTGTGGTTACGATTGAATTTTCTCAAGCCGTTGACCGAGAAAGTGTCGAAAGCTATCTACAGTTGCGCCATGCCAATACCCATGTTGTCGTTACTTACCTACCTGTCTGGCTCGACAACACCTTGCACCTCGTCGTGTCTGTCGATGGCTTCGCCGACGGAAACCGCTCGGTTCTGCCCGCAGATGAAGACTTCTATTTAAGCTTTGGTGCTGGAATGATTGACGCCGAAGGGCGCGCAATTGCAGTCGACAGTGAGATTTACCTAAACTAGCACGTATCGAACAGCAAACCCCAGCACCGGCTGGGGTTTGTTTATTCGGCGACGGTAGCGAAATTATCCAGTGCATATTGTCCCCATGCAGAAATGGTCAAGCCCGGCTGGTCACCTTGTGGATCAAAGGTCGGGTATTCAGAGGCGACGAGCCACAGCATGTTTGCCACGAGGCCCTTCTCGTTCATGCCATCTGGTGTTGAAATATCCCAAGAACTCGCCGCAACACTGCCGTACTTTGACGTCCATTGAATCGAATTGGCACCGACTTCACCATTGCGTTCTAAGCCACGTGGAAAAATCCATAAATTCGCTGGGATATCGATTGAAAAGTCCATACTGCGACCGGTTAGAACGGTGTTGTCTGGGCCCAAATAAACGAGGCGTGTGCAAGCATGAGTAGGCTGAGCATAAGTTGCAGCCACGGTTAACCCTGCAGCCGCAACTACAGAAAGAATTTTTTTCATTACATCTCCGACTATGACGATTTAACTTTGCAGGTGTTGATACCTAACAAACGATACAAACCACAAAAGCGGAATAAACCTGTCGCGATTAATATGACGCCGATTATCCACCAGAAAAAGCTGCCGTTCATACTCCAAATCGTTAGCCCGAGCCCCACAACAATGCGAATGATACGGTCGACCGTACCCACATTAGCCATACTTGCCATGCAAATTTCCTTATCTGTTTATACTCAATTAAAGCGTAGACTAAATTTACTTAAACACCATAAATTATTACCGTGGCAAACTGACTCATTCATTTCGCCTCTAACGCATATTGTTTTCTCTAAAAAAACCACAATAGAAGTTTGCAGGTTGGCGAAAACGGTGGCTTAATGAACAATCATTCAAAAAAATAATAACGAATAGAGTCCCCCATGAGAACGGCAGCATTCGTAGAACTTGCTGAATACCTCGACTTACTGCTTGAAGCGATATGTGTCGTGCAGCCTGACCATACTATCAGTTACGTCAGTAAAGGTGCTGAACGGGTATTTGGTTATCGTCCCGACGAAATGATCGGACGCAACATCTTTGATTTTATGCATCCAGATTTCCGCGCTGCCACCATGCTCACAGCGTTAGCGGTCAACTCCGGTGAGGAACTACTCAAGTTCGAGAATAAGTATATTCACAAAGATGGTCGCGTACTCGACATCCATTGGACCGCTCGATGGTCTGAGAAAGACAAAGTGCGTGTCGGTGTTGCGCGTGATATTACCGAGCAAAAACGTTTAGCCGCCGAACGCGAGGCATTAATCGCCAAGCTTGAAGCGATGGCATTGACCGACCCACTCACAGGATTACCGAATCGTTCTCTTTTTGCCGACCGTGCGGAAGGCGCTTTGGCTCGGGCTCAGCGCGATCAGCGTGGTTTCGGTGTGCTCTACATCGATTTAGACAAATTTAAACAGCTAAACGACCAGAATGGTCATGCGTTCGGCGATGATGTCCTAAAAGCAGTGGCGACTCGACTGCGTGGAGCGGTGCGGCCAACGGACACGGTGGCGAGGCTCGGTGGTGACGAGTTTGTTGTCCTCGTCGATGTCGGCCATAGCCAATTAACACCAGAAGCCGCTGTGAATGCAGTGATCGAGAAAATTCATCAGGCGTTTACAAAACCCCTCTCCGTCCAATCTCAAATCATGCGCATTCAGGTCAGCATCGGTGCTGCTCTGTGGTCTCAGCATGGCCAGACCATTGATCAGTTGCTCCAACACGCGGACCAATCGATGTACCGTGCCAAGTTTGCCAAGTGACGTTGCTGCCATGACCACGATTTATGAACAGTTGATCATTGGCTCTGGCTTTGGTGGTCTTGGTATGGCAATTCAACTGAAAAAAGCCGGCCGGCACAATTTTCTAGTATTGGAGAAGTCCGACTCGGTTGGCGGCACTTGGCGTGACAATACGTACCCTGGCGCGGCCTGCGATGTTGAGTCACATCTTTATTCACTGTCCTTTGCACCGAAGCAGGATTGGTCGCGTCGCTATGGTTCACAAGCGGAAATTAAGGCGTACATGGAAGCCTGTGTGGCCGAGTTCGAACTACAGACACATTTGCGTTTTCACGCTGAAGTCGCCCAATTGCGCTACGATGACAAGGCGCAGATTTGGCAGGTGACCTTAACCACTGGAGAGACACTCAAGGCACGCACCGTGATTAGCGCGGTCGGCCAATTGAATCAGCCGCGCTATCCGGAAATAGTCGGTCTCAGCAGTTTCAAAGGCCCGGTGTTTCATTCTGCGCGTTGGGACCATACTGTCGACCTTACCGGTAAAAATATCGGCGTGATTGGCACCGGCGCATCCGCTATTCAGTTTGTACCGCAGTTAGCCAAGGTTGCAGCGAGTCTGCATGTATTCCAGCGTTCCGGCTCGTGGGTGATCGGTAAGAATGACCGGCCATTTTATCGCTGGGAACAATGGTGTTTTCAACACATTCCCGGTGTTGCTAAGTTGTATCGGACATTTTTATACGTCAAAACCGAGTCACGGGCGATTATCTTTACCCGCTGCAACAAACTCTTAAAGTATGGCGAGTGGCAAGCGCGGCGACTCGCACGACGCGATGTAAAAAATCTAGAAAAAACGCCGGCAACTGATTCCAAACTATCAAATTGGTTGTAACCGGATTTTGTTGGCCAACGATTGGTATGCCAGCATGGA
>JAMCRH010000025.1:0-2854 GCA_023380515.1 Gammaproteobacteria bacterium
GGGCTGAAGGCTTAAAGACAGTAAACGAATTGGCCCAACAGCTGCTGCTCGAGGCTAGTGCTGAGCGCTAACGGCTATTTTCCATATACTACCGTCTGTAACTTACTTATCACGTTGATCCTAAAATAACTGTCTCAGCTACACATAAAAGCGGCTGGACGAAAATTGCTAGGTGTCTCCAGCGTGAGTTGGACCAGGCAGAATTTTTATGCACCTTGATTGACAGTTTATTTCGTGTCTAGCTAGTGAGCTGCCCATTGTTTATGCATTGATTTTCTCGATTCCCCAGACCCATCTGCTGGTCCGGTTGGTACAGCTGAAACATGAGAGTATAGAGGCATCGCCGAACTGAACGAGATGCTTGAAGAGGATGAAAACGAGGTAAACTGTGATTTTGTTTCGTGAGGAGGGAAACGATGAAACTGTATTTTACTGTGGCCGTGGGCCTCTTGCTGAGCGGCTGTGTGCCTTTTGTGCCAATTATTTGATAATGCCAAAGCTTCCGTTTTGCACAAAAACTCATGCAAGTTGATAGGTAGCGCTTGTAAGCGATAACTAACAGGGCGTCAGTCACCCAATTGGCACCCTGCCTGATAAAAAGGCCCTCAGCAGGCATTGAAAATACGGCAATGGGGGACAGGGCAAGGTGCAAGGAAAGGTAATGAATCAGGACGTATTTGAAGCACAGGTCACTAAGCTGCTGCAGCTGCATGCACAGGTCACTAAGCTGCTGCAGCTGCATGCACCGGTAAAAGCACGCCAGTTAGCGACTATTCTAGGAGATGAGTTCGGCCAGCATGTGGATCGAAGTGATATTAACTCGCTGCTGTACCGACTACGCACGGAAGGCAAAGCGGAAGTTGATGCCTCGTACCGCTGGCGTTTGTCAGGGGTCTCCCCCAAAGCGGGCGGCAGTAACAAGACCAGCGTCGAACCGATGCCAACTACACCTGCCCAGCCGACCATCACGTTCACCGATGAGCAGCAAGCGGTAATCGACCTCGATCCCTCTCAGCATTTGCTAGTTCGAGGTCAGGCGGGTAGCGGCAAGACCACCGTGCTAGCCGCTCGAGCAGGCAGGCTGCTTTCGGCCATGACTAAAGGCTCGCTACTGTTTTTGACCTATAACTCAGCTTTGTGCGCCTATGTGAAGAAGGCGTTCCGCCAAGCAGGTATGAAAGGTAGTGTGGACGTAAGAACATTTCATGACTGGTCACGCAGCACCGCCAAAGATATGGGCTTAGAATTCGTCGGCTGGGTTGACGGCAAAATGCGTAGTGAACAATTTAAGCGGCTGATCAAAGAGGCAGAAGAGGAGATCGGCAGCCATCGTTTCTTCGAATTGAAGGAGGCGCCGCAGCTACTGGGGTGGTGGGGTGAAGAGATCGCTTGGCTTTTTGGTCAGCATGTCACACGGCTCGACGATTATCTTGCCGTCGAACGTACTGGACGAGGCACCGCAGTACGTGTGACGCAGGAAGACCGTCGTTTCATCTGGTTTGTTTTTGAGTTGTATTTGGAGTGGCTAGAGGAAACCCGCCAGGAGGACTATGACAATCCCGCTGGAGTGCTGTTGCGCGTGTTGATGGAGCGGGGCGGAGATCTCCCTGATGACTACCGCTACGATCACGTCGTGATTGATGAGGTGCAGGATTTCGACAAGAGCTGGCTGCTGGTGGCCGCGAAGATTCCGCGTGTATCGCTAAGCATGGCCGGTGACATGGCGCAGAAGATCTATCGCCGTAGCTTCACTTGGTCCTCTGTCGGCATACAGGTGCAGGGTGGCCGTTCCCGGCGGTTGTCCGCTAGTCACCGCACCACACAACAGATCATGGATGTGGCCGAGCATTTGTTGGCGGACAATGACGTGACCGAGAGTAGTGATTACACGACACCGGTTCGTCCGACCAAGGAAGGCGACAGGGTCAAATTGCTGTTGGCACCTGATGCCAAGCAGGCCTATGACAAAGGCTACGATTTTGTTGCCAGCGAGTTTAAGCGGCTGCGCACGACGTCTGTGGCGGTGGTGTTGCCGTTTTCTCGTCAGCTCTATCCTGCACAGAAGGCACTGGAAAAGCGCGGCGTCAAGGTTAAGAAGGTCAAGGGTGCTGGGCTTGGTGGCTTTACAGGCGGGATAGCCGTGACCACCTATCATCAGCTTAAGGGCTTGGAATTCGACCATGTAGTTGTCATGGGGCTGCATGACGCTCAATATCCCGGCCGCATTCTCGACAGCGTCGCGCGAGAGGATGAGGAACTGGAGGCGAGTCTGTTGCGTCGTGTTCTCTACGTCGCCATGACGCGAGCCAAGCAGAGCGTCACACTGGTTGGCTCCTTGCCGTTCTGTCGCTTTTTTGAGGATGTGCCGGAAGAACTATTCGATAGTATTTCATGACGATATATTTCGCAGGCCTCAAGGAGAGGCGCTGCAAGTGAGTTCTTGCTGGTATTGCTTTAGTGCGAAGCAAGCTCGTTGAAAAAAGCGGGGTTGTCCTCAATCGTCGCCAGTACCTTAGTGCCAACCGGACAACTAGGCTGACAGAGGGGGTCTTATCGCATGATGAAGCGACATATTTCAGGTCCAATGAGGCTAGCTAAAAATAAGAAAGGGGCCTCCCCCTTTCTTATTTGTCGAGGATACATCTTATAAGTTCTTGAAATTAAACTGTTATCATTTTTTGCAGGATCATTATTCCAGGTATCCATCCTGTGAATACGGCACAAAATATGGAGTAAACAGCCACGCTTTTTTCAACGAGCTTGCTTCGCACTAAAGCAATACCAGCAAGAACTCACTTGCAGCGCCTCTCCTTGAGGCCTGCGAAATATATCGTCATGAAATACTATCGAATAG
>JAMCRH010000025.1:2864-3276 GCA_023380515.1 Gammaproteobacteria bacterium
GCAAAAAAGCAGAACCAAAGCAGAGACCAGGCAAACCAATTAAATGTATTCCAAAGGCTAAAGTCAGCGCTTAATGAAGATATAGAATTTATACCTACAATAGCAGCTGTGATGCTAACAAAGAGACAGAACCATCCCAGCCCAGAACCGTCTACTTTCAAGAGCTGATTGGCCCCAACCCATAAATATGTAAATGCAAAAAGAATCGTGAATGCACCTGCACTAATTGAAGATAAATTGCCAGGGTCGTGGAATATTAAGTACAAAGCGGTCAGGAAGCTCAGCGTGCCAACAAGAATATTTATAACTGATATTTCTTTATCGCTAATCCTTCCTAGCAGCCATATTCCATTGACAAATAATACAGCTCCAACATATAAAAGTGTAAGCCCTAGTATCATTTTAAACTCTC
>JAMCRH010000026.1 GCA_023380515.1 Gammaproteobacteria bacterium
ACCAGACAAGTGCCGCGACACCTGCGACATGAGGTGACGCCATTGAAGTACCATTGAAACTTGCCCAGTCACTTGCACCGACATTGACTTGCGCAGTAGAACCTAAATGATTCTTCGCAGCCTGACCTGAAGTTTGTGAGATACCAACAGCTGGAATGTTAACTGAGACACCGCCCAGCGTTCCGTTCAAGTCGCCAGCTTCATTATTGTAAATAACTGCACCACGCCCGCCGCCGTTTTGGCAAGCTAAGACTTTGTCAGCGAAGCTCACTTGACCACGCTCAATCAAACAAATGTTGTTTTGCACGCCTTGGCATGTCGAAGTACCTAAACCGCAATCAACCAGTGCGCCGCTGACGTTGCCATCCGGTGAACCGTCCATTGCAATCGCGCCGTAACTGCTGCCGCCAACATTAAATAGGGACATTTGACCCATGCCACGAGGTACAGTCGACATGACGTCAACACCTGGGGCCGCAATTTCGACTTGGCTATTACGCTGAGAGAACGAAGCATGTTGTTTATTGCGATCAATAGCTGCTACCGAGACAACCGCGTCATACGAAGCCGGATAGGAGGAACGCGTTGAACCGTCATTACCTGCAGCGGCAATGCTCAAAACACCATCGTTGTTTAAGCGCGCAAACGCATTACGTTCAGTAGTGCTTGAGAAACTACCACCCAAGCTCATGTTAATGACATTCGCACCGTAATCAGCACATTGGTCAGCAGCTGCTATTAAGCTCGAAGAATAAGCCCAACCGTTTGCCCCAAATACTTTAACGATATGGAGGTTCATTTGGCCGTTCGGAACCACACCGACAACACCAACACCATTTGCAAGTGCTGCAATGGTACCGGTCACGTGGGTACCATGACCGTTTTCGTCGGTATACCAGTTACCTGTGCCGCTATCCCAAACACCGGTGACGGCATTGGTTTGTAAATCTGGGTGTCCAAGATCATAACCAGAGTCAATCACACACACGGTGCGGTTAGAAGCGACAGCTGCCGAAACTTGATCCGCTTGCACCATACCAATGCCATAAGGAGCGTTTGGCTCAAATTCACTGCTAAACAGTTCACGTTTTACGTCTTCTTCGACGTAAAGAACGTTAGGGTTATTCTGTAAGCCACGCAGAGCTTGTGCAGGAATCGTAATCGCCATGGCGTTATCACAGCTGAGGTCAACCACTTTTTGGCCACCGTTACGTTCAACTTGAGCTTGCACATTTGCTTTCGCACCTGGCTGGAAGCCTACAATAACTCGCTCTACATCATTCGCAGCCGCTACTGGGCCGACAAGTACTGCAGCAATGGCTGCACTTAGGGTCGTCAGTTTAATAATTTTTGTCATGAATCTCGTACCTATGTTGTTGCTAGTTAGAGTTATGAAGACTACCCGAACACTTATTTTTATTATTGATGCCGGCTTTGCATAACAAGAAATCGATGTGCTTCGTTATAATTTTGTGAACTGTAATGCACGCTTCTATTTGTAACTGAACAATTGGTATAAAAAAAACAGGGGTTTCCCCTCTTAATGGCAAATTCATGCAGAAATTTACGATTCGCGCTAGAATGTCGCACTTTTCAGAAGTAACAAAAAAGGTTTTTCATGGCAGTGGCACATACCCAGGCAGAGTACCAAGTCCAATTTAACGAAAAGAAGCATCGGCTTGCTACATTGCTTGCACCTTTCACAGCACCAGAACTCGACTTGTTCGAGTCACCAGCAGAGCATTACCGCATGCGCGCTGAGTTTCGGGTGTGGCATGAAGGCGATGATTTGTATTACGTGATGTTTAACTCCGATACGAAAGAAAAATATCGTGTCGAGCAATTGCCTGCCGCTAATCGCCTAATTAATCAGTTAATGCCTGCAATCCTTGACTATGTGCGGGACAAACCAAGCCTACGCTTGCGCTTGTTTCAGGTTGATTTCCTGACAACCACAACTAATGAGGCGGTCATTTCTCTGCTGTATCACCGCCAGCTTGATGACCAGTGGCAAAGCGACATCGCAAAAATGCGCAGCGCATTTCAGAAATTCGGTCGCATCGATTTTATTGGCCGTGCCCGCAAGCAAAAACTGGTGTGTGAACGTGAAGCTGTCACCGAAACTCTAAATATCGATGGTCGTCCGTACTATTTCGAGCATATTGAAAACAGTTTTACGCAACCGAACGCTACTGTGAACCAGCACATGATCAGTTGGGCAAAAGAGGTTGCCAAAAATAGTCAGCACGACTTGCTCGAACTGTATTGTGGTAACGGTAACTTTAGTATTCCGTTAGCCGAATCATTTCGGCGGGTGTTTGGCACAGAAATCAGCCGCACCTCGGTTCAATCGGCGCAACACAACATCGCTTTAAATCAGGTTGAAAACGTGCGAATTGAACGTCTCGCAGCAGAGGATTGTAGCGCGATTATTCAAGGTGGTGAGCTGCCAGGTCGATTGAAAGATTTAGAGCTCAACACTTATGACTTCGGCACTGTGTTAGTCGACCCACCACGTGCCGGCCTCGACCAAGACACGGTGGCCATGGTCAGCCAGTTCGACCATATTATTTATATTTCCTGCAACCCAGAAACATTGGCAGAAAACTTAACTAGCTTGCAAAAAACACATCAGATCGAGCGCGCTGCGTTTTTTGATCAATTCCCCTTCACACATCATATTGAGGCGGGCGTTTATTTGACTCGCAAATAACAAAAGTAACGACGAGAAATAAACACGAAAAAGGCGCCGATTCAGGCGCCTTTCTTGTTTTCATCTGATACTCATTGCAGCTTAGGTCGTTGGATGCTCAGCTGCTGCAATTGAGTCTTCTTCCACTTGCTCGCACGGTTTACGGTTTTTAGCCCGGCATAAATGCAGGTTAAGCGTATGTGCAATCACCAAGAATGATGCGCCAGCAACAATCATTAATGGCTCCCAGCTATGGCCGAAAAAATGCTTATTAAAGTAGAGAACCCCGCCCAATGTTAGCAACACCAATGGAACTGGACTCTGGTGGTGGCGAATACCAAGCACAATGGCGATACCACCGATAATTAGCGAGATGGAAAGAATGATTCGCTCGAACAATTCAAAACCTAAAAATGACAAACCCATAAGCGCGAGAGTCGGTAACACAACTGGTACCAACAAACAGTGCAACGCACAAAGAACAGCGACAATAATACCAGCTTTGTCGAGTGGCTTATGATGCATATAAAGCTCCATTAAAAAACAAAAGAAACCTAGTGATTCAGGTTCGGGCTGTAATAGTATAACATTTCACCTTGCTCGCCAAGTCGAGCTGGTGAATATTTGAGCAAATCGAAGCAAACAGGACAATCTGCCGCAGTTTAATTAGCTGCGAGCAATCGGGAACGCCATAGTCTTTTGAATGTCATCCGTGCCAAGTCTCAACATCACCAAACGATCAAAACCCACAGCAACGCCTGCGCAATCAGGCATTCCTGCCGCCAAAGCAGCGAGTAACTTTTCATCAATAGGCTGTGGTTCCAATCCATGCTGCAAGCGCAACGCATTGTCTACACAAAAACGCTCAGCTTGTTGCTGTGGATCAGTTAATTCCCAAAAGCCATTTGCCAGTTCCAGTCCGCGATAAAATAGTTCAAAACGCCTAGCAGCACGCGGGTCTTCCTGATCTAGCTTGGCTAGCGCTGCTTGCGACGCTGGAAAGTGAGTGACGAAACATGGTCGATTTTGCCCAATTTCCGGCTCCACCAACATACTCATAGCCAGCTGCAATAATGTATCGAGTGAATCTTCAGGAACAATAGCGTCGGCAAAACCTTTTTCTGTTAGCAATGCGAATAATGTCTCATGCGCATCGTTTGCGAAGGGGTCGATACCCACATGCTGTTGAAAAGCGGCTTGGTAGGTAAGGCGCTCAGCAGGTTCCGTCGCCAATAGGGTTTGCATCAAGTCATCGAGCTCAGCCATTAACTGAACATCAGTAAAACCCGGTTGATACCATTCCAACATGGTAAATTCTGGGTTATGACGACGACTAATTTCGTCATCTCGGAACACTTTACAGATTTGAAAAATTGGCCCGCTATTGGCTGCTAGCAACCGCTTCATGGCATATTCAGGAGACGTTTGCAGGTAAAACGTTGTTGGCACTGGCATGCCCGGACCTGACAAACTCGTGGTTAAGTTGTGCAGATGTAAATCGGTTACGCCTGCGTGCGCCAGAATCGGCGTTTCCACTTCGAGCACATCACGTTGATCGAAAAACGCGCGAACTGCTTTAAGCATATCCGCGCGTATTTTCAGCGCCTGCAGACTTGCTGCAGGCTGCCAGACGATTTCAGTCACCAGCTTACTTCACACGTGAAACGTATTCACCGCTGCGGGTGTCGACTTTGATGACTTCGCCGATTTGAACGAACAATGGTACGCGTACCACTGCGCCGGTCGACAAAGTTGCTGGCTTTCCGCCGGTGCCAGCAGTGTCACCTTTCAAGCCTGGGTCAGTTTCAACAATTTCCAACTCAACAAAGTTTGGTGGCTGCACGTTGATTGGCTTGCCATTCCACAAGGTCAAAGTACAGACGTCTTGCTCAACTAACCATTTCACGTTTTCACCAACCGCTGCTTCGTCAGCTGCAAGCTGTTCAAAGCTTTCATTGTTCATGAAGTGCCAGAACTCACCGTCGCTATATAAGTACGCTAGTTCCATATCCATGACGTCGGCGCCTTCAACGCTGTCACCTGACTTAAACGTTTTCTCGACAACCTTACCTGACAACAACTTGCGAATACGCACACGGTTAAAAGCCTGCCCTTTGCCCGGCTTAACCATTTCGTTTTCAAGAATTGCACACGGCTCGCCGTCCTGCATAATCTTCAAACCAGCTTTAAATTCGTTTGTACTGTAATTGGCCATAAGCCCCTCATAACCTAAAAGCACGAAAAATCCGGCGTAATAATAAACCAAAGCCAAATAGATTTCAGTT
>JAMCRH010000027.1 GCA_023380515.1 Gammaproteobacteria bacterium
GTGATCGCAACAGTCGAACCTGGCGCGACATCGGTAGATGTACCGCTAATATCTAAAGTGGCAGCATCATTGTCTACGGTGGCAGCAACGGTTAGAGCAGACTCAACGGCATCCAAGCCCGCTGAGTTATCAGCTGTGATGTCGTTACCGTTGTTGTCGGTGGTAACCGCATCGATAATCAATGGACCATCGGTCAGGCCGCTAACATCCACACCTTCCACACTGAAGGTGCCATCTGCATTCACAGTGGCTTCAGCGGTGACTGTGGCACCGTTTTGGTCGGTGATGGTGATCGCTACAGTTGAACCTGCAGCGACATCTGTCGAAGTACCGCTGATGTCTAAAGTCGCAGCATCGTTGTCTACAGTTGCAGCAACGGTTAGAGCAGATTCAACTGCATCCAATACTGCTGAAGTATCAGCATTAATCTCATTACCGTTGTTGTCTGTTGCAACCGCATCAATGTTCAATGAGCCGTCAGTTAAGCCGCTAACGTCCACACCTTCCACGCTGAAGGTGCCATCTGCATTCACAGTGGCTTCAGCAGTAACGCTAATGCCGTTTTGGTCAGTAATGGTGATCGCTACGGTTTCGCCTGCGGCTACGTCAACTGAGGTACCGTTGATGTCTAAAGTCGCAGCGTCGTTGTCTACAGTTACAGCAACGGTTAACGCAGATTCAACGGCATCCAAGGCCGCTGAGGTATCTGCGGTAATCTCGTTGCCATTATTATCAGTGGCAACAACATCAATAATTAGCTCACCATCAGTCAGGCCGCTAACGTCCATACCTTCCACGCTGAAGGTGCCATCTGCATTTACAGTGGCTTCAGCAGTGACCGTCACACCGTTCTGGTCGGTGATAGTGATTGCAACAGTCGAGCCTGCAGCAACATCTGTCGAAGTACCGCTGATGTCTAAAGTCGCAGCGTCGTTGTCTACAGTTACAGCAACGGTTAGAGCAGACTCAACAGCATCCAAGACCGCTGAGGTATCCGCTTCGATTGCATTGCCGTTGTTGTCAGTCGCAACCGCGTCGATGGTTAATGGGCCATCGGTCAATCCGCTCACGTCAACGCCTTCAATGGTAAACGTACCGTCTTCTTGAACGGTCGCTTGAGCAGTGACCGTCACACCGTTCTGGTCGGTGATAGTGATTGCAACAGTCGAGCCTGGAGCAACATCAGCAGATGTACCGCTGATGTCTAAAGTCGCGGCATCATTGTCTACTGTGGCAGCAACGGTTAGAGCAGATTCCACCGCATCCAATACCGCTGAGGTATCAGCATTAATCTCATTGCCGTTGTTGTCAGTGGCAACCGCGTCGATAGTCAATGGGCCATCGGTCAATCCGCTTACATCGACACCTTCTACACTGAAGGTGCCATCTGCATTTACAGTCGCTTCAGCAGTAACACTAATACCATTCTGGTCGGTGATGGTGATCGCTACAGTCGAACCTGGCGCGACATCGGTAGATGTACCGCTAATATCTAGAGTGGCAGCATCATTGTCTACGGTGGCAGCAACGGTTAGAGCAGACTCAACGGCATCCAAGCCCGCTGAGGTATCAGCTGTGATGTCGTTACCGTTGTTATCAGTAGCTACGGCTTCGATAGTCAATGGGCCGTCAGTTAACTCGCTAACATCGACACCTTCCACGCTGAAGGTGCCGTCTGCATTGACAGTCGCTTCAGCAGTAACGCTAATGCCATTCTGATCGGTGATGGTGATTGCAACGGTTTCACCGGCCGCAACGTCTACTGAAGTACCGCTGATGTCTAAAGTCGCAGCATCGTTGTCTACTGTCGCGCTTACGCTCAACGCTGACTCTACTGCATCCAATACCGCTGAGGTATCTGCTTCGATCTCGTTGCCATTGTTGTCAGTCGCAACCGCATCGATGTTCAATGGGCCATCAGTCAGGCCACTCACATCGACACCTTCAATACTAAACGTACCATCTGCATTCACAGTCGCTTGTGCAGTAACGGTAGTGCCATTCTGGTCGGTAATAATGATCGCTACGGTTGAACCTGCAGCGACATCCGTTGAAGTACCGCTAATATCTAAAGTTGCAGCGTCGTTATCTACGGTTGCAGCAACAGTTAGAGCTGATTCAACAGCATCCAATACCGCCGAGGTATCAGCAGAAATTTCATTGCCGTTGTTGTCGGTCGCAACCGCGTCGATAGTCAATGGACCATCAGTCAGGCCGCTAATATCCACACCTTCAACGCTGAAGTTACCATCCGCATCCACAGTAGCTTCCGCGGTGATGGTATTGCCATTTTGATCAGTGATGGTAATCACAACCGTCGAACCCGCAGGCACATCTGTCGATGAACCGCTAATATCGACTGTCGCAGCATCGTTATCCACGATAACACCAAGGTTCAAAGACGATTCAACTGCGTCCAACTCAACTGAAGTGTCAGCAGTAATCGCATTACCGTTGTTGTCAGTAGCAACGGCTTCTATCGTCAATGGGCCATCAGTTAAGCCACTGACGTCGACGCCCGACACGCTAAAGGTACCATCTGCATTGACAGTCGCTTGCGCTGTAATGCTGTTACCATTTTGGTCGGTGATCGTTAATGTTACCGTTGAGCCAGTGGCGACATCGGCCGTGGTACCAGTGATCGTTAAACTTGCGCCGTCACCGTCAATTGCAGCAGAGACTGCGATGCTTGAATCGACTGCATCCAGCAATGCTGAGGTTGATGCTTGAACTGAATTACCGGCAAAGTCAAAGCTGCTCGCAACAATTTGCAGCGCTCCATCACTTAAGCCACTTACATCAATTCCGCTGACTAAATAATTACCAGAACCATCAATGGTCGCATTGACGGTAATAGAGTTACCAAACTGATCAGTGATAGTGAGTGAAATCGTTGCGCCAGCAGGAAGGTTAGAAGTTGTTCCGCTTAAGGTAAGCAAGTTTGAGCCAGCTTCAATACTTGCAGCTACAGTGATTTCCGCGTCATCAATTGCTCCACCGCCATTGGCTTCATTCAGCAGCACTGGCTCAGAGCTTACGTTAGCGTATTCGTAACTATTAGCGCTGCTATTCTCATCAGCAATACGCATCAAGCGAACGAAGGATGATCCTTCGCCACCGCCGCCACCATCGCTACCAGCCGCAGTTGCTTCTAAGGTTTCAAGCAGGTCGCCCTCGCCTTCAAGCATCGCAAGCACTGCATCAGGGCTGTCTGCATCAAGTATATTGTCGGGGTCAAAAGCAGGTTCGCTAGTGAAAGAATCTTCACTTACTAAGGCTTCAAACGCAGGGGGAATAACTTGCTGAGCACCATCCTCAAACACTAGAGTGACCGTCGCGCCTTCTGCGGTTACGACCACTTCACCTGGCAATACTTGATCACCTGCTTTTAGCTCGCGCATCGAACCGTCTTCGCTGCGTGCCCATGCTTGCCCTTGAATGTTCAGTACTTGTGCAGTAGCCATAACCCAACCTTTTATGCGGTGAAAATAGGGATTTCTCGTTATGGCTATTTAATCAAATTGGTGCAATAAAACTACTGGACTCAAGTCCAGTTTTACTCTGCTTGTAAACTTCCTATGGGTTGCAGCTGAAACCAAGCATCTATGGGCGCGATGGCCGGCTCAAGCGGCATCGCCATCGCGGGATGCTCAAAACTAGGTAAGTTAATACCAGCTAAGTAAAAGTGTCGATGGTGCCGTGCCACCTCAGCAGAAACCAATGAGAAGTTGCTAATACTGTCATAATAAGAACCCACAACTAAAGTGTTGCTTGGCAGCAGAGTAACCGCGTAGGGCCAAAATAATTTCTTTCGTTCAACGCTAGCGTTTAGCGCAAGACGCTCTAAGCCTTGCTGAAAGCTTTGTTGTGGTATAGCCCGGGCGAATACTGTGTTACGACGGTATAGGTCAATCAACTGCGACGCAGCGTCGTCAAAATCAAGCATCGGCGCAACGACTATCGCGCCCTGAACTGGAAAGCGTTGACTGAGTTCTGCTACTGCCAACGACCCCATCGAAAAGCCATAGGCGTAAACATCATGCGTCGAGTAGTGGTCAGTTAAGTAATCTGCGATGACCTCGATGGAACTCAAACCGAAATTAAAGGGCTTTTGCTCGGTTGGGCTGGCAACCACCAAGGGGCGGAAGCCGCGACTGCGGAAATACAGCGCCTTCAAGCCCAATGCTTCCGCTCGCATGCCATACCCCGGAAACATAACGATAATCGGCGAACTGTCGCTCAGTGGCTCAAATTCCAGCACCACATCTTCTTCATAGAGCTGTTGGTCAATGGCAACTCTCAACGACGCTGTAAGCTTGGTTAATGGCTCTGTGCCGTTCATCTTTTTAACATCAGACCAATCGGTGACGCTGACACAGCCAGCTTGGGAGCACCAAGACTGAGTATACTGGCCAACATCCATGTTCAAGTGCCGAGACCCTTTGTAGCTCGCCATTTGGCGCTCAATTAATTGCGCACAGCCGCTTAACAGCCAGACTGCCAGAAGCGTAAGTGTCACTCTTTGCATCTGAAACTCCTTGTAAATTTGTTCCTTGTTATAGCACAGCTTGCAAAGTGAACGCATGACATCACCA
>JAMCRH010000028.1 GCA_023380515.1 Gammaproteobacteria bacterium
AAATAAAATGGCACGCCTGACCAACGCCAGTTATCAATGTGCGCTTTGAGCGCCACAAAGGTTTCCGTAGTGCTTTGGGCCGCAGCGCCCTCTTCTTTTAAATAACCCGGGACTTTGGTGTCGCCGCTAAAGCCATCGGTGTACTGGCCACGTACCGAGTCATCCGCCACGTTATCGGCGTCTATCGGACGTAAAGACCGCAGTACTTTGAGCTTCTCGTCACGAATACTCTGCGCATCTAAACGCGTCGGCGGCTCCATCGCAATCAAGGCTAACACCTGCAGCAAATGGTTTTGGACCATGTCACGCAATTGTCCAGCGTCATCGTAGTAACCCCAGCGTCCTTCTACGCCAACTTGCTCAGCTGCGGTAATTTGAATGTTATCAATACGGTCATGTGACCATTGGTCGGTAAAAAGCGAATTGGCAAAACGCAGCGCTAATAAGTTGAGTACCGTTTCCTTACCGAGGTAGTGGTCAATTCGATAGATCTGGGATTCACTGAAGTACTCTGCGACTTTTTGGTTGATGGCCTGCGATGACGCTAGGTCGTGACCAAGGGGTTTTTCAAGCACCACGCGCGCGCTCTCATGATTCAGCGCAACTGACGCTAAGCCTTCGCAAATGGCAGCAAACAGCGCAGGCGGAGTGGCAAAATAGCTAATCGTGGCACGCTCAGCGTCATCTGCGTCGCTGTCGATAACTTGGCGTAGTTGCTGATAACTATCGCAGTCACCGAGGTCCATAGCGCAATAGTGTAATTTATTTGCAAACCGCTGCCATACATCGGCGTCAATTTGTTCTTTTGTTACAAACTTTTCTAGCTGGGCGTACACCCAATCCGTATATTCCTGAGCCGTTTTGGACTCACGAGCGACGCCGATAATTCGCGTGCCTTTATGTAAAAGACCCGCTTTTTCAAGCTGATAAAGCGCAGGGATCAGTTTGCGCCGAGCTAAATCGCCCGCGGTTCCAAATAATATTAGGTCACTACAAACTGCCGCTGTATTCATCAAATGCCTCGTGATTATGTAATTTTACAACAAATCGTTTAGAATCCTATCAGCGAACACTGGATAAATCCAACAAATGTAATTAAATTACATAAAATTCTTTAGGAACCTTGCCGATGAACCTGCTCGCCGATATTCAACATAGTTACGCAAAGCTCAGTAAATCGGAGCGTAAAGTTGCGGATGTTATTTTGCATGCGCCTGAACAAGCCATTCATCGCAGTATCGCTCAACTCGCTCAGCAAGCCGATGTCAGTGAACCTACAGTGAATCGTTTTTCCCGTCGCTTAGGTGCCAAGGGCTACCCCGACTTCAAACTATTACTCGCGCAAAGCCTGGTTACCGGCGCACCCTACGTGAACCGGCACGTTGATCAAAACGATAGTATTCAAGATTACAGTAGTAAAATTTTCGATTCGACCATGGCCGCACTGAACACCAGCCGTGAGCAACTCGATTACACTCAGCTGGCAGCCGCCACTGAAGCGCTACTCAGTGCGCATAAGGTGTCTTTCTTTGGACTTGGCGCTTCGGCATCGGTGGCCCACGACGCCCATAACAAATTTCTCCGCTTCGACACGCCAGTGATGTTGTCAGACGACATCCTGATGCAACGGATGATAGCGCTGAACGCCAATACCCACGATGTCATTGTTTGCTTTAGCCATACCGGCCGCACTAAAGCGCTTTGCGAAGTGGCTGCGCTGGCTCGCAGCGAAGGTGCGCTGGTTATTGGTATCACCGCTGCCGGCAGTCCGCTTGCTGCAACCTGTGACATTGTGCTCGCCACCCATGTGCCTGAAGACACAGACGTGTACATGCCAATGGCGTCACGCATTGCGCAACTTGTACTCATTGACCTTTTGATTACGGGTTACACATTGCAGCGCGGCCCACAAATCCAGGATAAATTACGCGCGATAAAAGCCAGCTTACGGGACTCTCGCTTCGAGCCCGACAGCCAATAAATTTTGTTGCTAAATTACAAAATTTACGAAAAATCTTGATCTAATCGCCTTCTGGTGTAATTTTATTTCATAAGTTATGAATGAATAAAAGCACTAACAAGGTGATCAACATGGCAATTCGAGTAGCAATTAACGGCTTCGGTCGTATCGGCAAAAACATTCTTCGCGCTTGGCACGAGCGCCAGCTCAGTGGCGACATCGAAATTGTCGCTATCAACGACTTAGGTGAAGGCGCGATTCACGCGCATTTACTCAAGTATGATTCCGTCCACGGCACCTTCAATGCTGAGGTCAGTTATAAAGACGGTCAGTTACATGTTGATGACACTCAAATAGCTCTGCTCGCTGAGCGTGACCCAGCGAAGCTGCCGTGGAAAGACTTACAAGTTGATTTAGTATTTGAATGCACTGGGCTATTTACCCATAGCAGTAAAGCAATTGCGCATATTGAAGCAGGTGCTAAGCAAGTTTTAATTTCAGCGCCAGCTGTGAACGCCTGTGCAACCGTGGTATATGGTGTGAACCACCAAATTCTGAACAGTGAGATGCAAATTATCTCAAATGCGTCGTGCACGACAAACTGTTTAGCGCCT
>JAMCRH010000029.1 GCA_023380515.1 Gammaproteobacteria bacterium
TTGTGTTTGTCTTAATTTGCAGGATCATCGCTATGAAAAAATTCACTGGTTTACTCGCATTATTGTTGGTTCCAAGTTTGCTTTTACAACCCGCAACCGCACAAGAACAACGAACTGCGCTGGTGCCATTACCATCGCTCGATGACTTCACCCGAGGTCAGGATGGTTGGGCATTTGGTCTCGGCCTTGGCATTGAGTATGAAACCGCGTACGAAGGCTCAGACGAGTTCGGTTTTGAAGTTGACCCGGCCGGTGCGGTGCAATGGCGCCGCGGCAATGACATTTTCTTCTTTGCCGGCGAAGCGTTTGGTTGGCGCGGTTTGCGCAATGACACCTGGTTACTGCAAGCGCTCATTGGCTTTGACGAAGGTCGTGAAGAAGGCGACTCTGACAAAGGTTATTTGGACGGCCTCGGGGACGGTGAAGAAGGCCTTGAGTTCGTTTTCGAAGCACGCCGTGCATTCGACGCAGACTGGCGTAATTGGTTAGTGGGCCGTGTGGTGGCGAGCGAAAACGGCAATTTGGGTCTTTTCGGTGTGGGCCGTCGTTTTGGCCAAAGCAACGACGGTTCTGGTTCAGAGATTAACCTCGTTGCGGTTTTTCATGATAGCGAGTTCGCCAATAAAGACTTCGGCATTACCGCGCAGCAAGCAGCAGCTTCAGGCTTACGTGAGACGCGCATGAGCGGCGGTTTCCGTTCAGTCGGTCTCGACTACAGCTATCGTCATATCGTTAACCGTAACTGGCAGATTTTCGGCGAAGTCTTGTATGAATACTACAGCAGCGACGTGCGCAACAGTCCGATTGCCCGCAGCAACTTTGAAGCAGAAGTAGGGATTGGGTTTTTGTACGTGTTTTAATATTTTTGTAGGCTGAGATGAAGCGCCGGATAGTTTCTATTCGGCGCTTTTTGAAAGACGCATGCTGACGCACTCTGCCGGCTTAAAGATCGGTGACTGCTCCGACTTTTCGGGGGGGGGTACAGAGTGGCGTAATACTTTAAGCTACATCCGAAATTCGTTTTCCACACCATTATTGAACAGTGCGCGATGAACTTCGGTAAACAGCTTCACAAGTGTATTGCTTAAATACGCCTGAAATTTGCTTTTACCCAACGTACGGTCATAAACGTCGGTTGGTAAAAAGCGTTGCATTTCATTCACGAAGTTATCACTTTGAACCAGCTGCGGTAGGCGTTGAATAAGATCGTTCAACATCGCTTCGTAGTCATTTAGTTTATAGTCAACTAGCTTCCGCTGCACCAAGTCAGTATTTAACTTGGCGCCTTGTTGAAGTAACCATGGCAAATCCCAAATGTCCCGATTTCGCGTATATTTTTTGGTAGCCGCTAAGGACACTATCTTGTCTGCCATAATTTCGTCTAGCGACTCAGTCATAACAAGTAAATCGCTATAGCCACTTGGTAAAAACTGATAGTTTGCCTGCAGCGCTAAGGGTTGCTTGGTATATGCCGGCACATTCGCAATTTCAAGTTTAATGCGTTGTTTTGGTAAGCTTCTGTTTTCGGGTGCAGTTACGACCGCAATCTGCCACTTTTCAATTCGCAACTCGGCGTAGGTGGGTTCGGCCTTCAGCTCGTTAGGTTCTTTCACTGTTACTTCAAGGCCGTAGCGATTACCAATGTAAGTTTCAATACAGGCCTTCATCTCAGCGAGTTGCGACGAACTAAAGTCATAGCCACCAGCGAAGTCTAGATCTTCACTGAAACGGTTTCTGCCATAACATAAGCGTAGCGACGTGCCACCTTGAAAAACGAGAGAGTCAAGCAGCCCTGCCTGTTCAAGTGCATAAAGAATATCGTAATGCAGCAGTTCTTTCTCAACTACGGCCCGCATATGGCTCACATGTTGGTCGGCCATGGCACGCTCAACAAGCTGTAAAAAGTTTTGCTTATCCATGGTCATTTAATACCTCAGTATCAACTAAATGCAGATTGCGGCCGACCTGTTTTAAGTCACGATAGGCGGCAGCCCGCGTGGCGAGCCGAAGCGGACGACCAACGTCAACGGAATTATCCAAAATATCGATGACGTTGCGCTTGGTATGGGTAAATTCGATAGTGCCAAAGGGCGTTTTAAATTCACCTGAACGGCCGGTGGTCATTACCGTTAACCGATCAATTGGAATTTGTGAAATAGCCCCGTATTCTGACAACGCAGACTCAAGGCTGACATAGTTGTATTCACCGCGTCGAATAGCACGCGCCACCAGTTCTAGCGTGCTACTACCCTTTGAACGTGCCGGCATATAGACAAAAACACCATTACTCGCCCGCACCAAAATGCCGTCTTTAATTAGCCGTTTAATACCAGCGCGCAAAGTTGCTTCACTGTCTTCATGAAAAATTTTTCTGAGATCCGACAACGCATAAACGTAACGGCCTTGTTTGTCGAAATCAGATAATTTTCGAATGGCATCGAGTTGCTTCATCTCAGCTGGTTCACACTAATGGTAACTTTTATTGTCATTAGTGTAGACCGACTGCGTTGTTGTGGCAATGTGGTGTTACATTAAGACGGGTCTGTTGGCACACACCTTCATGCAAGGCGTCGGACTTTGAGCTTAATGAGAGGCGAGCTAGCGATAAAACGTGTTTGTCATGTCCTTGCTCGCAAGTCAATCTTATACCACAATTAGGTATATATTGGTATGAGGAGAACTGCACATGGCAAAGAACACAAGCATCACTCTCGGAGAACACTTTGAGAAATTTATTACAAGCCAAATCCTAAGTGGGCGCTATGGCTCCGCGAGTGAAGTGATTCGCTCAGCGCTACGCTTACTTGAAAACCACGAAGCCAAACTCAACTCACTCCGTCAACTACTTGCCGAAGGCGAACAGAGCGGTGACGCCGAGTACGACCTCGATAACTTTATCGATGAACTCGATAATGACAACTCCAGATGAAGCCATTTAATCTCACTATTGCTGCTAAAACCGATTTACGTGATATCGCATTATTTACTCAGCGTCGCTGGGGTAAAGAGCAGCGAAATATTTATTTGAAACAATTCGATGATTCATTTTGGCTTTTAGCTGAAAACCCCGACATCGGTAAAACATGTGATGAAATCAGAAATGGATACCGTAAATTCCCCCAAGGTAGCCACGTGATCTTTTATCGACAAATCGGCAGCCAACAAATTAAAATCATCCGTATTCTTCATAAAAGTATGGATGTCAATCCGATGCTTGGCACTTAACTCCAGGTTCTGGGGCGACAGCCGGTGTCGTAGTTCTCAACCTTTCCCTTTATTTGTTAGAATACTAGCTTGAAACTCATGATAAAAAGGCGTTTATGGCTCAGCTCGGTAGGAACGACCCATGCTCTTGTGGCAGTGGCAAAAAATTTAAAAAATGCTGCATGAATAGCGTTGGTAAACAAACCAATGAAATTATTGAGGCGCTCGAGCAAACCCTCGCGATGAATCCGAATTTGTCCATCGATGAGCTTAATTTAGTAGCCGAGCGCATGATGAATGACCGGAATAGTAAGCCCATCGACGACTTCTGTGGCATTTCACCCAATCTGATGCAGAATTGGCTTTATGCGCCGTTCAATGCGCTGCAGGGCATAAAAATAAACACCCCCACAGACTTCAGCACCAGTCCCGTAATGCGTTACTTGGAACTGATGATTAACGCAGCCATGGAAAATGACGGTAAATTTAAAGCGACGTCGAAAGGGAATTTACCGACCTTTATTGTGAAACAAGCCACCGAGCTTTGGCCAGAATTGCCCACCTCCGACTACCCTACGCATATTAGTATCAGTGAATTCGCAGGTGCGAACGAAGACAAATTCAACGCCTTGCATTACACCCGCATTTTGGCAGAAGTCGCCGGTATTATTTACCGCCGTGGTGGCTACTTCCATGTGAAAAAAGACGCACAAAAGCAATTCTTAAAACACGGGCTAGGCGCATTCTTTATGCCCATGCTGGAGGTTGCCGTCAGTCGTTACAACTGGGCGTATTTTGACAGCTACGGAGAACACATCGACATACGCCTATTTTGGGTGTTCATGCTTTGGCGTATCCAAAAGCACCGCTCCCTCAACCAACTAGCCGTCGAGACCTCCACTGCGTTTCCAGACATTTTGGCTCAAATTCCGCAATCACAATACACCACCGTTGAACGCACATTTAGCCGTATCATTGAGATTCGTTTTATCGAACGCTTCCTGCAATATTGGGGCTTTTTGAAAGCCGACCCTTGGCGCTTTAACCCGGAAGAAGAGGCGCCGCGCAACGTGGAACTGCAACCCATGTTGGCTCAAACCTTTGTGTTTGAGGTTTAGCCCTGAATCACCGAAAAGGCTTGTGCGAGGAGTTGGAGCTTAAGCTCATTTAAATGCGACGCATGCTGACGCACGCTGCTGGCTTAATGAACAAATTATAAGCAGAAACGCGGGAGTATAGGCCATGAGCGCAGCTTTATACTTAACACTTGCCTTTCTTTTTATCTGGGCCGGCACAGAGAGTTTAGTGTGGGCACTGATAGGGGTTTATACAGTTCTTACTATCGTTCGCGAAACTGAAAAAGGCCTTGAGCAAGAGAAAGCAAAAGGCAGTATCACAACTGAACGCGGTGCGACAATCTACCGTTTTGTCATGCAGGGTATAATCACCGTGATAATCTCATACTTTCTCATTTCATGCGGACCACTGTTCATTGGGTAAGCAGTTCAAAGGATGCTGCAACTTGCATTAATGCAATCGGTGTTCACGCCTTGCTTGAATTTGTTTCGCGGGCAGGTCGTTGCCGAGA
>JAMCRH010000030.1 GCA_023380515.1 Gammaproteobacteria bacterium
GTCGTTACGTTATTTTCAGCCTGCTGTTCAATCATTTCCTTTGTACTCACGGTGCGCACTCACGTTGGCTGCTGCAAGCTTTTTGTTGCACCTTTATCGCTTCGCTTAACACCCAGCGATCGATTTCAATGATCGCACCCGAGCGTTCTGCAAGCGCAAGAAACTCTGCTGGTAAGACCATAGTGTCGCCACGCCGCCAGCGCACAAGCGCTTCAAAGGCAACGACACGACGACTTTGCGGCTGGCTCGCTAAACGATAGAGCGGCTGCATCCACAAAGTAAAATCTTTCTTTGCCTGCGCGTGACGCAGCGCAACTTCTTGGTTTAAGGCTGACACCAAACCATTGCGAATGGTCTCGTCGAAAATAACGTAACGACCCCGACCCATGCTCTTCGCTTCATACATGGCGGCATCCGCATCGCGTAGCAAGCGATCAACCGAATCATTCGGTCCATGACAGCTTGCAATACCAATACTTGCCCCGGAAAAGTGTTGTTGATCATTGAGCTCGAATGGCTCTTTCATGACATCAATAACACGCATGGCCACGTCTTTTGCATCATCAATATTCTTGATAGGTTCAAGTAAGATAACGAATTCATCGCCGCCTAAGCGGGCCAAAAAGTCAGGTTCACGAATTGCACCAGTAATTCGACGGCTCACTTCCAATAAGAATTCGTCGCCCGCCGAGTGGCCAAGCGTATCGTTAATATTTTTGAAGCGATCTAAATCGACAAACAAGAGTGCGAAGTTTTCTTTCGGAAAACGTTTCTGCCGCGCTAAAGCCTGTTTCACACGCTCGGTAAACATCGCACGGTTAGGTAGCCCGGTTAAATTGTCATGGTGTGCATCATGATACAACTTGGCTTCGATTTCTTTCCGCCGCTCAATCTCTTCAACCAACTCCTCGGTTCGTTCTGCAATTCGACGTTCGAGGAACGTATTGGCTTTCGCAAGTTGCTCTGCTGCGCGTCGACGTTCGATCGCAACCGATACGTGATGGGCAACGAAGTTAAGCAGTTCGAGATCTTCGGGTGAAAACGGTTTATCTTTCGAATACGTCTGGGTCGAGATGACACCGAAGGTTTTGCCGTCTGCCATCAGCGGTGAACCTAACCACTGGTGAGCAAGTTGACCGCGCGACTCGGACACCGCCACTTCACCTTTAGTGACCAATGCATCGCGCACTTTATGGTCGACAAACAACGGTTTACGTGAGCGAATCACGTACTCGGTGAGACCTTTTTGCAGGCTGCGTTGTTTTGCCTTAAAGCCACTTTCATCGATGTAATAGGGGAAATACACTTGCTGACGGTTTTCCGTCAACAAAGCGATAAAGAAGTTGTCTGCAGTAATTAAACGCGAAACTTGTCGATGCAAGGCTTGATAAAAGCTTTGCATGTCGGCGGCCGAGTTAGTGAGTTCCGAAATCGCATAAAGAACCGCATTCTGCCGTTCAGCTTTTTCACGGTCGATAATTTCACGGCGTAAGTTTTCGTTAATGTCACTTAACTCGGCGGTTCGTTTGGAAACTTCCGACTCAAGGTATTCACGGTGACGGAAACGTTCCAGTGCATTGACAACGTGTTGTGACACGAACATTAATAACTCGAGGTCATCGTGGCGATAACGAACGTCTTCAGAATAACTCTGTACAACCATCGCACCAATAAACTCGTCATTGGCAATCAAGGGCACACCAAGCCAGTCGACCGGTAATGACCCAAGGAAATGTACTTCACCTTGTTCAACAAGTTCGTTGATGGTTTCGCGCGACGCCAGCAAAGGCTCACCGCTCCGTAAAATGTAGCCGGTCATGCCACGCATCAAGTTTTCGACGGGAATTTCTGCGATCGAACGAGCGTCGTCGTACTGGTCGACAAAGTAAGGGAAGTTAAAGGTTTTTCGGTCGTCGGAGTAAAGGCAGATGTAGAAGTTTTTCGCTTCCATCAACTTGCCAATGATGCGATGGACCGAGGTATAGATCTGGTCCATGTTTTGTGCAGATGTGGCGAGCTCGGAAATACGAAACAGAGCCTGCTGAATCACTTCAGCTTGCCTGTACTTATTCGTCAATACTTTTAAGCGAGCGACCACCTTTTCCAGGCGGCGGATGGCTACTGACGAATCCTGTCCCTTTCCTGCAGCGCTCATTCCCTCGCGCATCTCCCCTTACTTGTTATTGCTATTGTAATTGTTGTCCCAAAAAAGAAATAGATGGGTAACAAGTAACCTGACTAAATAGTGAACCAACCTTCAGTATATAATGAGTTGTACAGAAAGCAACGAATTTGTTAACAAAACGTAGCGATAAAAAAACCGCTCAAAAAGAGCGGTTTTTCAGTGAACTAAACGATTTTAAAGGTCTGCGATCATGTACTCAATCGCTGACTCGATTTCTTCGTCGGTACAATTCATGCAACCACCACGTGGCGGCATTGCGTTGAAGCCGTTAATCGAGTGCTCAAGCAGTACATCCATGCCTTGCGCTAAACGGTCGGTCCAATCTTCCGCGACGTTTTTACGCGGTGCGCCTAAAACACCAGCTGTGTGACACGCTGCACAGGCTTGATTGTATACTTGCTCTGCCGTACGGCCGCCTTCAGCAGCTTGTTGAGCATTGGCTTGCGCAGTCTCATCGCCCGCTAAACGTACCTTCGCAACTGGTTTAATACGCTCGGCAATGGCTTCGCGTGACATGTCCGAAGACATAGCCATCACACCACCGGCTACCGCAATGCCTGCGACTACAGCGACAACTTGTTTCCAATTTAAAAGATTTGACAACTTCACGGCCTTCTCCTGATCAATTCAGTGGCGAATACTCCGACAGCTCGAAGTACATTTGTGGCGATTATACCGCCAAAATTCGGTGGATGAAACTCCTCAGCAACACATTTCCTGAAAGCGCCGAATTTTCATCGGTTGTGGTACTATGTCTTACCGTATTTCTAACGCGAATGAGTTGAATTTGGTTCAGTCAACACAGGGCTCTCAGGAAAATTCACGCACCCGTAAAATTGCTTTACTCGATTTAGACGCCTTTTTTGCTGCCGTCGAAGTGCTTGACCAACCTGAGCTCAAAAACAAACCATTTGCAGTCGGTGGTGGTGGCGAACGTGGTGTCGTTGCCACCGCCAATTATCATGCGCGCAAGTACGGCGTGCGCAGCGCCATGCCTGGACATCAAGCGCGTAAACTTTGTCCTGAGCTCATTTTTGTCAAGCCCAATATGGCAAAATACAAAGCCGCTTCAAAGCGCGTCTATGACATTCTTACCCGCTACACGGACTTAATTGAACCAGCCTCAATTGACGAATTCTATCTCGATTTAACTGCGAACACCTCATTTCAAGGTAGCGCTACTTTAACGTTAGAAGCGATTCGAACTGAATTACGGCAATTAGGAATT
>JAMCRH010000031.1 GCA_023380515.1 Gammaproteobacteria bacterium
CCTCGAGCAGTCACTTGAGCTGAGTTCGATGGGCATTCGAGTCGATCGCGCAGCCCTCGTGCGCCAGCTACAAATAGCGGGGCGAGCGGAAAGTGCCCTCTTACCTTGGCATCAAAAACTATTGGCCGGCCAACTGCCTCAAACCGTCGGCGGCGGTATCGGCCAGTCGCGCCTCTGCATGTGGATGATGCAACAACCGCACATCGGCTGCGTGCAACATGGGGTTTGGTGCCCAACAACGCGGAAACGCTATGTCGGAATACTTTAACCTCCACAGCTGATTGATAATCATTCTTATTTGTGTTTAAATGGCACCATATTCACGAAGAAATGGTGCCATTATGTACGTTTGTCTTTGTAAAGGCGTTACTGACAAGCAAATCTGCAAGGCCGTCGACGAAGGTGCGCGGTCAGTTCGAGACTTGCGCCAACAATTTGGTGTCGGCTCGCAATGCGGTAAATGTACATGCCATGCCCGCGATGTGCTGCATGAAGCCGTGCACGCCCGCAAAGACGTCGTCCACGTTTATGTCCCAAGCCCACAAGGCCCCCTCGAAGTCGACATCGCCTACTAGTTCCGCACGCTCATTGTGGCCCTGGTCCCTAATGGCATTGTGGCCCCGGTCCGGAATGGCATTGTGGCCCCGGTCCCTAATGGCATTACAGCCCGTAGCCGGAATGCCATTGTAGCCCGTAGCCGGAACGTTAACATTTTACTATTTAAGCAATTTCTACTACCCTGAACCTATACACAATCGCTTAGGAGTATGGTTCATGCGTGGTAATTCGACTGTTTTGGCTGCGTTAAATAAAGTTCTGACCCGAAAGCTGACTGCAATCAATCAGTATTTTCTGCATGCGCGTATGTTCAAGAACTGGGGTTTCTCTGAACTTAACGAGCACATCTACAAAGCCTCAATCAAAGAAATGAAGCATGCCGACGATGTCATCGAGCGCATTCTTCTGCTCGACGGCCTGCCTAATCTGCAGGAACTCGGAAAACTTTATATCGGCGAAGAGCCTCACGAGATGTTAAAGCTCGACGACAAACTCCAAAGCGAAGATATTCGCTATATTCGTGACGCAATTAGCACTTGTGAATCAGAAAAAGATTTCGTTAGTCGTCAAATGCTTGCAGATATTTTAGAGCAGCAGGAAGATCATCAAGACTGGCTCGACACGCAATGTAGCTTGATCGACACCATCGGTATTGAGAATTATCTCCAACGTCAGTTGTAGGGGGCAAAATGTCTAGTATTATTAAAGCATTGAATGGCCTTTTGGCATGGGAACTAACTTCTATCGATCAATACACAAATCACTCCGAGTATTACGAGGATTGGGGATTCAGCAAGCTTCACGCGCGCATTGCCCATGAAGCGGAAGATGAGCGCGGCCATGCCAAGATGCTAATTGAGCGCATTCTTTTGTTGGGCGGAAAACCAGATATGGAAACGCGCCACGCCTTGCCGGACGCAGATACTGTTCCAGAAATGATCGCAGCGGACCTCGAGCTCGAACGCAAAAATGCCAGTGAGCTAAAAGTTGCAATAGAACTTTGTGAGAAAAATCATGACTTTGTAAGTCGCGACATGCTAGTGAGCATTCTTCGCGACACTGAAGAAGATCATGCATACTGGTTGCGGCAACAACTACAACTCATCAGTCGCCTCGGCGTCGAACGTTATTTGCAGGCCATGATGTAAGGGACACGCCAATGCAAACGCTTAGGCGCGGGCTACTCTATGTTATTGTTTTTTCGTTGTTTTGGTGGCTTCTAACCGAAGGAGTCGCCTACAGCTGGTGGTTTGGTGTGCCAGTTGTGATCGTCGCAGCCTTGATCGCAACGAAACTCGAAAATCCCGACCATTCGATTCAAATGGCCGCAGTTCCTGCATTTTTGTGGCATTTCCTCTCTCGTTCTGTTGTTGCGGGGTTAGATGTCGCGTACCGCACATTACATCCCAAGTTACCTTTGCAACCGGGCTTAATTGAGTACAAATTGCAGCTTGCTTCTGGTCGGCCACAGACATTTTTCGCTGGCGTCATTAGTCTTTTGCCGGGAACTCTCTCTGCATCTTTGCAGGGAAATACTATTACACTCCACGTTCTCGATACCTCTGAGGACCTTGCTGCAAGCCTGTTACAGACCGAAAAAGTTGTAGCGCGCCTTTTCGGCCCGGAGCCGGAATGGGGTTCCGCGCACCTGCGGGAAATTGCGACTGATGAAAGTAAGGAGTCGCAATGAGTTTTAAAAGCGTTATTGCCGTCGCTGCGATCATCCTTCTTATTAGTTTATTGGCCGGCCTTTGGCGAGTTTGGCGCGGGCCAGAGTCCGCCGATCGCATGTTAGCCGCGCAACTTTTCGGTACAACCGGCGTTGCCATTGTTGTGCTTCTAGCCGTTGCTATGCCTGATGTTGCGGGCATTCTCGACGTTGCTTTAGTACTGGCCTTGCTCGCCGCTGTTGCGATGATAGCTTTCGTCCGCCGTTTTAATACACCGCATTCGGGCCCCGGTCCGCAACCGCATTCGGGCTACGGTCCGCAACCGCATTCGGGCCCCGGTCCGCAATCGCATTCCAGCTACGGTCCGCAATCCCATTCCGGCTACGGTCCGCAACCAGAGGAGCCCAAAGAATGACGCTCCTTTCATCGCTGCAAGCTATTTTCATCGCGGTTGGTTGCCTGTTCTTTATCATCGGAACCGTAGGTCTGCTGAGGTTTCCAGACGTATTAACGCGAATTCATGCGCTAACGAAAGCGGATAATCTCGGACTCGGGTTTATCGTGATTGGCCTAATTCCGTCGATGAGTTCGGCCGCCGATATCGCGAAACTCATTGTTTGTTGGCTATTAATTCTTTGCGCAAGTTCTGTTTCAGCTTTTCTAGTTGCAAATCAACAGATTAATAAAAGCAAGGAGGCGAACAATCATGATGTGGTTTGACCTTGCACTCGGGCTTGGGCTCATCATTGCGGCCATTGGAGTTTTTCGCAGCGAAGAACTTTTCCGTGCGGTAGTTCTGTTTGTAACCTTTGGTATTTTACTCGCCTTAACTTGGCTACGTTTACAAGCACCAGACCTCGCACTAGCCGAAGCG
>JAMCRH010000032.1 GCA_023380515.1 Gammaproteobacteria bacterium
ACATCGAATCGGAACTGACCGACGCTATTGGTTATGTCGGTAAAAAACTGCATACCGGACGCAGCCGTAACGATCAAGTCGCCACCGACATTCGTCTGTATTTACGTGATGCCATTGATGTTATCACCGCTGAAATTCGCCGCTTACAAAAAGGACTGGTGGGTGTTGCCGAACGCGAAGCCGATAGCATCATGCCGGGCTTCACGCATTTGCAAACCGCACAACCCATCACTTTTGGTCATCATATGTTGGCATGGACGGAAATGCTAGAGCGCGACCATGAGCGCTTACTCGACTGTCGCAAACGCACCAACAGCCTACCACTAGGCTCAGCCGCACTGGCTGGCACCACCTACCCCATCGACCGCGAATACACTGCTAGCCTACTGGGTTTTGAGCGCGTTTGCCAAAATTCGCTCGATGCCGTGTCCGACCGTGATTTTGCCATCGAGTTCACCAGTGCCGCCAGTATTTTGATGATGCACTTGTCGCGCTTCAGTGAAGAGCTAATTTTATGGACTTCTGCTCAATTCCATTTCATTCACCTACCCGACCGCTTCTGTACCGGTTCGAGCATCATGCCACAGAAGAAGAATCCCGATGTTCCTGAATTAGTACGTGGTAAATCAGGCCGTGTGTTTGGACATTTGATGGCGCTACTGACCCTAATGAAAGGTCAGCCCTTGGCTTACAACAAAGACAACCAAGAAGACAAAGAACCGCTATTTGATACCATCGACACACTTATGGGATGTTTGCGCGCCTTTGCCGATATGATGCCTGCCGTACAAGTACGCAAAGACATCACCCGTGAAGCCGCTCGACGTGGCTTCGCCACAGCTACCGACTTAGCAGATTACTTGGTGAAACAAGGAACACCTTTCCGTGATGCGCACGAAATGGTGGGTAAAGCAGTGGGTTATGGTGTTGCTTCAGGTAAAGACTTAGCGGAGATGACATTAGAAGAAATTCGCCAATTTGCACCCAATGCCAATTCAGATGTGTTTGATGTACTCACGTTAGAAGGATCAGTGGCTGCGCGTGACCATTTAGGCGGCACTGCACCTATTCAGGTGCGTGCGCAAGTAAAACGTTGGCAAAGCCTTCTGTCTGCTTAACATCAAATTCACATAACATTGCTGGCAGGCTGTAACCTAATCTAGCATCCCCTGTGCTAGGGCAAGCGGGTGCTTTAATAGGGTAACAATTTTGTCTGCCGGCAAAGGTTTAGCAAAATAATAGCCCTGCCCTTCATGACAACCAACCGATGTTAACAGCCGTTTCTGTTCTAATGTCTCAACACCTTCGGCAATGACGCACAGCTCTAAACTTCGCCCAAGCTGAATAATGGCTTTGGTAATCGCCAAATCATCCTTAGAAGTAGCAATATTGCGCACAAACGACATATCAACCTTTAACTTATCTAGCGGAAATTTCTGTAAATAACTCAAACTGGAATAACCCGTACCAAAGTCATCCATCGATAACTGCACACCCAGCTCAGACAATCGCATCATAATATCGCGTACATGGCTCGGATCATTCATCACCACGCGCTCGGTTAACTCTAGTTCAACCAAATTGGCTGGTAAACGATATTGCTCGATTAGACCGGCAATACGTTGCACAATAGGACGACGCACAAATTGAGGCGCTGAGATGTTCACCGCCATCGTAACAACAGGCAAAGCTTGGGCTCGCCATTGTGCTAATTGACGACAAGCCTCCTCCAACACCCAATCACCAATTTCCTCGATCAGCCCTGTTTCTTCCGCTAAAGGGATAAACACACCGGGAGACACCAGACCCAACTCTGGATGTTGCCAACGAACCAAAGCCTCTAAACCAACCAGTTGGCCGTCTTCTAAACACACCTGTGGTTGATAATGAAGCACCAACTCGCCATTACTGACGGCATGAGCCAGCTGATTTTCTAGCAACAATCGCTCAATCGCTTGGCTATTCATGGTCGAAACATAGCATTGGTAACCATTACCCCCCAATTGCTTCATCGCTCGCATGGCTGTTTGTGCCGATCGTAACAAGGACTCAGCGTCATGCGCATCTTGAGGATATAACGCTGAACCCATAGAGGCCGTCAAGCGTAATTGCTGACCGCCTAAGGCAAATGATTGATGCAACGCCTCCAAAAAAGAAATCATCATCGGTTCTGTTGGCGTACCATGCGTTATTGACACCGCATAAATAAATTCATCGGCACTTAATCTGGCCCACACACCATGCGCATCACCCAAATGCCCTAAACGAGCCGCTACGGTCGTCAAGAGTTGGTCACCCAGCGTATGACCCAAGCTCAAATTCACTTTTTTGAAGTCGTCAATATCGACACAAAAAACCGCCACCTGCGTGCCAGCCGACTGAGCAATATTAATCATGTGAACCAGCTGCTCAAGCAACTCTACTCGATTCGCCAACCCCGTTAAGCTATCATAATGCGATAAATAATGAACTCTGGCCTGAGCCTCTTTAAAGCCACTTAAATCACTTTCAATAGCAATGAAATTGGTTGTGTTGCCTTGGCTATCCATAATCGCCAACATGGTTTGCCAAACTGCTTGCGAATCCCGCCCTTTACGACGTTGCAATAACTCGCCTTGCCAATGCCCCGACTGACAAACCAAATGACACATCTCAACGAAATCCACGCCAGTCTGTCCACCCTCATTGACCCATGTTGGATAGTGCTGACCAATGATTTCATCGGCTTCAAAACCGGTATTAGTGGTAAATGCAGGATTGACCTTTTGCACCTCACCTGTGTTGGACATGACAATAATGGCATCACGACTGGCGGTAAAGACGCGCGAAATCAACTCTAACTCATGCTGCATGTTTGCACGTTGTTCATGCTCATACTCATGCACCACCTGCTCGGCCAACAATGCAGCAAAGGTTTTTTCATCTTCTAGCCAACGATGAGGACGCAGTCGTTCCAAACGAAGTACACCCAAGAGTTGCCCGTCTGACATCAGCCGCACATGCATTATGGATTGATAACCAGCCAGAAATGGCAACAACTCTGTCATGATGACAGCTTGTTGAGGGAGCTTCTGGTTCGCATGGTCACAAACCATTAAAGACTGTTGCTGAAGGAGCTGCCAGTAAACAGAAACCTGTGACAATGGAATCTTCTGCTGCAATTGCGCTGCATCAATCGCACACATACAGACCAACTGAGCGCCGTCTTCAGCGGGCTGTTGCCACCAGATACTCGCATTGTCCACGCCCAATAGCTGCTGCGCTACCGATAAGATACGTGTGTAAACATCGAGCTGTTGTCCCGCATCCAATTCGAAGTACACCCAAGAGTTGCCCGTCTGACATCAGCCGCACATGCATTATGGATTGATAACCAGCCAGAAATGGCAACAACTCTGTCATGATGACAGCTTGTTGAGGGAGC
>JAMCRH010000033.1:0-2551 GCA_023380515.1 Gammaproteobacteria bacterium
CCATTTGATCAGGCTGCAATAGCAACGCTAGATAGGCGCTTAGCTCGCCTTCCAGCTCTACGATATCGGGCAAGAATGCTTGGATTAGCTCAGTGCTGATCTTTTAGATAGGCGACTTCAGGGGCGTGGCGACATTCGTTTCAATGGCTCTCAAATTGACTTCAACGACATTGCACTGCAATGGGGCGATAGCGAAGTAAATCTCAATAGCCAAGTGGATCTAACGACCGCGATGCTCAATGCGTCTGTTGTTGGTGAAAACCTGCAATGGGAAGACTGGCATATCGACTCCCTGTTGTTGGACGATGTGCAGTTACAGTGGGAGTTAGCAAGCCTACCGACCGGCAACATCAGCCTGTCAGGGTTAACACAACATCAGCAAACATTAATTGAAAGCGTAACCTTGTCTTTAACCCAAAGTGCCGGTCAACCGCACCAAATTTCAGCACAAGTGAACGTGCCTGAAACCGAACTTCAATTCGCTGCGAGCGGCAACTGGAGCGATTTTGTTTGGCGCGGCGACATTACCGATATCCAAATTAATCACGACGAGATCGGGCGTGATCGTCTTGACCGCCCGGGACGCGGAAGGTTTGGTAGCGACCGCATCGATTTGGCGGAAATTTGTATCAATCATAGTGAACGAGATGCGGGTGTTTGCCTCGGCGCAGATTGGAGTCTAAATAGTCAATTAGGGCAGATCAACGTTCAAGCTGAACAATTACAGTTAGAGCTAATCCAAGCATTCTTGCCCGATATCGTAGAGCTGGAAGGCGAGCTAAGCGCCTATCTAGCGTTGCTATTGCAGCCTGATCAAATGGATATCGAAGGCTCGGTTAGCCTCTCGGACTCTGTGTTTCGGGTTCCCCAGCAAGATATTGAAGTCGCACTTGCTGCGGGAGAAATCATGACCATTCGTGGCGATGAGCGCTTCATTCAAAGTGAAGTGAATTTGCGCACTCGTAATCCAGAAGGTCAAGTCGTCGGCCAAATTGATGTGCATGACTTTCTGCAGCAAAGCCGACTTGAAGGGCAACTTAATATTGCGTTACCAGACCTCGGCTTTGTTTCGATTATGCTACCCCAACTGCAGGGCGTTGAGGGCCAGCTAACCGGTGATTTATTGCTTTCCGGAAGCCTACAAGAACCGATTGTGCAAGGAGAGCTCTCGCTGGCTGACGCCGCTGGAGAGATCCCGGCTGCTGGCGTGGGTGTGAACAACCTTAACGTGAATATTATTGCCCCCGGTGATTTGAAAGAGCCTTTTTCACTCACGGCGAGTGCACGCTCGGGGGACGGCCATATTGACGTGACAGGTTCTTATTACTTATTGGACCAGGTTGGCCGGCTTGAAGTCCGAGGCGAACGTTTCTTAGCGATCGAAACGCGAGATATTCGCGTGGTCATCACGCCTAATCTGGAACTGAATTACACACCAGACTCGATTGTTGTGCGTGGTGATGTGACGATTCCGAGTGCGCTCATTTCACCGCCGGACATTGAGACAATCGATACTCCGTCGCGCGATACTGTCATCATTGCGAATGACGAAACTGTGTTTCGGCAGGATGATGACATTCTACCCATCGACGCCAATGTTCAGGTCACCCTCGGCAACGACGTGCGGGTCGAGGCCTTTGGCTTTGCCGGACAGTTAACCGGTCGGTTGCGAATTATTGAAGCACCCAACCAACCAACGTCTGCAGTTGGGAACATTAACGTTGCAACTGGCCGATACGAGATTTTCGGGCAACCCCTCGATATTGAGCGCGGCAATTTGATTTTTACGGGCGGAGCTGTGGATAATCCCGGTCTTGACTTGCGGGTGACGCGGGCGATTGAAACCGACAATGTTACTGTTGGCGCGCGGATTGGTGGCTCCCTGCGAGAACCAAATGTGAACTTTTTCTCGACACCAGCCATGCAAGACAGCATGATTTTATCGTATCTGATACTTGGCCGTGCAACAGGGGAAGGGTCTGGTGAACAAAGTCTCTATGCCCAAGCAGCCCTCGCGCTGGGAATGCGCGGTGGTAACTTTATTGGTGAGCAGCTTGGTCAAGCGATCGGGGTCGATGAGATTATGCTCGACTCCACAGGAGATAATATGGAGAACGCCGCGCTCTATATCGGCAAACACCTTTCCTCACGCCTTTATATTCGCTATGGAATTGGTCTGGTTGAGCCGGTTAATACCTTCTTCATTCGTTACCGCTTACGCGATAATTTAAACTTTGAGTCGCGCTCAGATGGCGAACACAGCGGTGCTGATATTTTCTACACGATCGAACGTTGACGCTATCCGAGCGGTTTCTCATAAAAAAACACCAGCCGATTGGCTGGTGTTTTCGTCTGGATATTCTCAGAATGAATTAATGGTGGTGTTCGCCATCTTCATCAACAATCACACCACAAGCAATGCGTGCTCCTGCATTACCAACTGGCTGCGAGGTTAAATCGTCAGGTTGTGCATGCACAATGACCGCTTTACCCACGATGCTATTAGGACCAGACAGCTCTAACTTATGATCGGTCCATTCAAGGTGAGCCA
>JAMCRH010000033.1:2561-3844 GCA_023380515.1 Gammaproteobacteria bacterium
TGTCATCTGCATGCAAGTTACCTAAGTCACCCACATGACGTTCGTCACTTTGCGGGCCACCATGGTCTGCGCCATGCGGATTAAAATGACCACCCGCTGACGTTGCATCCGGCGCGCTACAGTCACCAAATTCGTGAACATGAAAGCCGTGAACACCGTTCGGCTCTAAACCCTCAACATGTGCCAAGACAAACACACCGTCCGCTGTCGGTTGAAACATCACATAACCATGGATGTTATCGTTGCCTTCAGTGCCATGAAGCATGGCAGCAAAAGCGCCTGTTGTATCGGGTCGCTCATAGCTCGCATGGTGTTCATGCGCGGCATGAGCTTCTTGCTCGGAGTATGCTTCAGCAGCTGCGCTATGTTCACCGTGCTCACCGTGGCTACCCATGTCACCACCACATGCAGCTAAAAAAACTGCCGCAGAAGCGGCAGTGATTAATGTTTTATAATTCATGCCTTTCCTCCTCTGTTAGGAAGAAAGCTTACCATGAACTGGGCTAATCGCCATAGGTTGTTGACGAATTCGCGCTTTCTTTAACTTTTGCAGTACAGCTGCCGGCATGCCTTTCGGTAATTGCACCGTAGTATGCGTAGCAAATAACTGGATTTCACCGATATAACGGCTATCCATATCCGCTTCATTGGCAATCGCACCAACCACGTCACCTGGGCGTGCACCGTGCTCAGTACCCACCGCTAAACGGTAAGTATCAAACTCGATGTTGCTTGCACGACGAGCTTTCTTTTCGCCACGTGGCTTGTCAGCACGACCGCGCTCAGGGCGATCACCACGGCCCCGTGTATCACGGCTATCACGGCCACGACGGTCACCACGATCATTGCGGTCACGGCTTTGACGTTCTTCACGGTCAAACTTAGGCTTCGGCTCTTCCTTTACGATCAACGGACGTGAAAGTTGGAACTCGTGCAGTAAGGCTGCAGCTAACTCTTCAACGCTCATTTCCGTTGATTCAGTCATTTGCTGAACCAAAGATTTCATTGAACCCATGTCACATTTTTCTGCAACTTCAACTAGCTTATTCTGGGCCTGCTGAATACGGAACTTCGATAATTCGCGTCCTTGAGGAACTTGAACCATCTCGATAGTGCCGTTCGTTGCGCGCTCGTAACGCTTCAATAAGTGCATTTCGCGTGGACGAGCAAACAAAATAGCTTCACCTGAGCGACCCGCGCGACCGGTACGACCGATACGGTGAACATATGACTCAGCATCTTGTGGCAAGTCATAGTTAAACACGTGCGACACACCAGGTACG
>JAMCRH010000034.1:0-845 GCA_023380515.1 Gammaproteobacteria bacterium
TTAGGTAAAGATCCGTTTTATCATCGTTTCCATATTGACCATCCTCTTGCAGTGTCGCCCCAAGCGTCACGCTACCGTGCCAGCTATCGAGGTTACTGCGCGTGATAATATTAATAACACCGCCAATGGCGTCGGCTCCATACAGGGTCGACATCGGACCGCGCACGACTTCAATACGTTCTATCGCTTCAAGTGGCGGCATGTACATGAACTGGCTATTGCCGAAATTATTAGGTCCGATATCGCCAATATCACTCTGACGCCGTCCGTCGATGAGAATCAACGTATAGTTAGCAGGCAAGCCACGCATGGTAATACTAATATTACCGTTTTTATCCTGCCCAGAACCAACATCAATGCCCTCAATATCCCGCAGTGCATCCGCTATACCTGCATACGGACGACTTTGCAGATCGTCTCGGGTGACGATGGTGACGCTTGCCGGCGCATCGACCAAATTCCGCTGAAAACCGCTCGCCGTAACGACAATCCGCTCCATGACCGCACCATGCTCTGACTGCTGATTTTGTGGCGCTGTATCCAATGTTTCGTTATTCGCTGCAACGTTTGCGCTCAGTACGCTAAGAATCGCGCTTGCTACAAGCGTGAAGTGACCTGATTTCATTCTCTTTCCCCAAAGTGAATTTAAAAACTCGTTGCAAATGATATTGATTCTCATTTATATTGTCTAGGCTTTTTGAGAATAATTCTCATTAACTTTAAATAATGGAGGAATGAAGTCACATGCTGAGGCAACCACTCAAAGCTTGGATAATGGCCATTACCGGTACCTTGAGCATTGTCGCGAGCGCCCAAGCAACAAAATCAGCAGTCAGAGCATGGTG
>JAMCRH010000034.1:855-2540 GCA_023380515.1 Gammaproteobacteria bacterium
ATGTCGACCCTGTATGGAGCCGACGCCATTGGCGGTGTTATTAATATTATCACGCGCAGTAACCTCGATAGCTGGCACGGTAGCGTGACGCTTGGGGCGACACTGCAAGAGGATGGTCAATATGGAGGAATGAAGTCACATGCTGAGGCAACCACTCAAAGCTTGGATAATGACCATTACCGGTACCTTGAGCATTGTCGCGAGCGCCCAAGCAACACCAACGATGACCTTTGCGATTGAAATACCGCGTCTTGCAGTTGCCGAATATCATCGACCTTATGTTGCCATTTGGCTCGCCGATGAGCGTCATCAAGCCGTTGCGAACCTCAATGTTTGGTATGACATCGGGATGGCAAATCAAGAAGGTGAAACTTGGTTGAAAGATATACGCCAATGGTGGCGCCGTTCAGGGCGCACATTGAACTTACCAGTTGATGGGGTTAGCGGTGCGACTCGCGCACCTGGTGTGCATCAAGTTTCTTTTACGCAAACAGCGGGCGATGGAACTGCTTTTGCGCAGTTGCCGCCGGGACAATATTTCATTCACGTTGAAGCTGCTCGCGAAGTCGGCGGCCGTGAAATGCTGAGCTTCCCTGTGACCTTCCCGCTAAGCGCAAACACCTATAGCCAACAAGGTCAACACGAGCTGGGCAAGGTCCAACTCACAATACAAAACTAAGGAGCGACTACATGAAAAAATTACTGTTTGCCGCACTGCCTTTGGCACTGCTTGCCACGATTCCAAACGCAGAGGCGCATCGCGCATGGTTGGTTCCATCGAGCACTGTGCTAGCGACTGAGGATAGTTGGGTGACGCTGGACGCTGCGGTTTCCAACGAGATATTTCACTTCGACTACCGGCCCATGAGCACGGAGAATTTTCAGGTCATCGGGCCGACTGGCTCGGATTACCCTCTGAAGAACCATGCTTTAGGTGAATTACGCGGTCAAGCGGACTTGCAATTGAGCGACGCTGGAACCTATAAAATATTCACTGCCACACATGCACTCACTGCACGCTGGGTCGATGCCGACGGCCAACGTGGCATGTATCCTCCTCGCGGGCAACGCGCAACACCTGAAGGCCTCCAAGCGGCACTTCCGGCGAACTCTCAAGAGCTCACCATTAGCGAGTCTTCACGGCGCATCGAAACCTTCGTCACCGCTGGCGCACCTAGTATGCAAGCACTTACACCGACTGGTGTTGGGTTAGAGTTGCAACCGATCACTCACCCAAATGATTTATTCGCCGGTGAATTAGCTGAGTTTCAGCTATTAATTGACGGTGAGCCCGCTGTTGGTGCCGAGATTGTCATCATTCGCGCACACACTCGCTTTCGCGACAATCAGGAAGAAATTGAGTTGGCAGCAGACGATCAAGGCCATTTTACTATCACCTGGCCACAGGCCGGGCTTTACTGGCTAAATGCGAGCTATCGTGATGACCGCGCAAAAGCGCCAGCCACACAGCGCGTTGGTAGCTATACCGCTACACTTGAGGTGTTGCCGTTTTAATGTTGGATGAAAAAAGGCTCAACAAGGAATCGTTGAGCCCTTTTTCGCACTTTGTTTACTTAGGTGCAAGTTTTACTGCTGTACCAAATACTAAAATTTCCGCAGCACTTTGAGCGACGACGGATGTCGAAAAACGCACCCCAACAATCGCATCCGCACCAAGTGAACGT
>JAMCRH010000035.1:0-2843 GCA_023380515.1 Gammaproteobacteria bacterium
CCGATTGACTACCTGATAAGTCTGTTCGAGCAATGGCCGCTTATCAAAGACAGCGACGACATTGATCACCTGCTGCCTTGGAATATCGAGCTCACACGCTAGCGACAATCATCTTGGCCGGCTGCATGGCCAACAAAAGTGATCCACCTTAGAATAAAATCATGGTCAACGTGTGCTACTAGCGACGCTTACGATCGAGTGACCAAGTGTGTCCATACAGGACGGTATTCAGGCTATATATGTTAGCCTGAATACCTAGAGGATTTTGTATTATCCTGATATGAGGTGGTTTTACTCAATATTCTGAATCTTAATATTGGATGGAAATTGTAAGAAATTGATATTTATAGAGCGTCAACTATCTTGACTGATCAGCGTCAATTAACTTGACGGGTTGTCGTCATCCTTCTTCTTTAGTTTTCAGTGATGCTTTCCTCCTGTAGCTTTCACCCAAGCACTGGATGATGGTGGCATGATGCACCAGCCTGTCGATGGCTGCGATGGTCATGCTGGAGTCATCGAACAGCGTGTCCCAGTCCTCGAACGACTGATTTGACGTAATGATCATGCTGCAGCGTTCATACCGGTGAGCGATGAGTTCGAACAAGACACTGGTTTCCTGCTCGGTCTTGCGGATGTAGCCAATGTCATCGACGATGAGCACCGCGTACTTATCCAGTTTAAGCAGTGCATCCTCAAGCTTAAGCTCTTGTTTTGCTTGCTGCAGATGCTGCACCAATGCGGTTGCGGAGCTGAACTTCACACGGATGCCAGCTTCGATTAGGCCGTAACCTATGCTGCTGGCGATGTGGGTTTTACCTACGCCACTGGCACCGAACAAGAGGATATTAGCGCCTTGTTTCACCCAGCTGGGCCGGTCTATCAAGTCATGAACCTGCGCTTTGTTAACGCCTTCTATGGCGTTGAAGTTAAAGCCACTAAGGTGCTTGCCTGCCGGCAGTTTTGACTCACGCAGATGCCGTTGCAGCCTCTTGTCTTCGCGGCTGGCGAGTTCGGCACTGCATAACTCAGCGAGGTATTGTTGCGGCGACCACTGTTCATGGATGGCTTTCTCAGCCATGGTTTGCCAGAGCTCTCGTATTGAACTCAGGCGTAGCTGTTTAAGCATTAGCGGCAAGGAGGCTGTGGCTTTATCCATGATTGCCTCCGTGCAGTAATGACTGGTACTGACTCAGTGCATGTTGATGAACGGTCATCTTAGGTATGGCTGCTGGCGGGCAGGTAAACCGCTCTTCGCAGTCATAGATGCTCGGTACGCGACCGTGCTCGATTTCGTTAACCACGAACTCACCAAGCCGTTGTTCATGGCCGGTTTTACTGGCTAGATGAAGCAAACGGACGATGTAGTAGCAGGCTTTGTCTGCCATCATCGTGTCGTTTACATGTGACCAGATGTGCTTGTAATTGTCGCTGGGTAACAGCTCATCACGCCATTGTGAGTGACGGAACGCCCTTGGTTTCTTCACCAGGGCCTCGATGACGTGCTGGTAATTGACGCTGCGTACGCGCTTAGAGCCATGTGCATAGACTCGTGGCAACGTATCAGTGAGAACAGTGCCCAGATAAAGCTCCAGGCGGCTATCATACAGCCTGACCAGCAAGCGACTTCCGACCAGTCGAGATGGCACAGTATAGGTCACGCGTTTCAAGGCGATGGTACTGGTGCGGCTGACTCGCAGATAATGCTCAGTGTAATTGACGCTGGTGTGCACAGGAAGCGGCTGTAATTGTCGCTGCTCCTGGGCTAACTTATCAGCAACCCGGCGATTGCGGCGGTCGATAATGCTTTGCACGAACGCCTCATAGTCACTTCTTGAGGTAAAGTCATAGCTACCACGTATTCTTAATGCTTGCTCCAGCTGGGCTTTTATATGGCGATTGGGTGACTCGATAGCCCCATTTTCTTGGGCAACACCACGATTGTTTCGGGTGGCTTTAAAACCGTAATGTTTCATCAGTTCGGTAAATCGCTCAGTGAAGTCGTCTTGCTCGGTACGGTTTTTATAAGCTGCGCTTAAGCTGTCGGTGCGGATTTCAGTCGGCACACCGCCGGCTGCAATCAACGCATTCTGCAGGCCATCAGAGAAGGCTGCAAAGCTTTCACCACCATAAATCACCTGAGCAAACGCCCAGCCACACGCTGGCAACCTGAAGTGGAACAACTGATGCTGTAGCACTTCACCGAGGATGCTGACCGGATATTGGACTCTCGTGAAGTCGGCGATTCCCAATCTGCCTGGCTCATGATGTTGAACAAAGACGACATCGCTTGAGTCAGCATGAAGATGCCTCCACTGCTTAATTCGTCGCTCCAGTGTACGCCGAGACGAGGGATTAAACTTACCTTGATGGTATTCGCATAAGTGGTCGTAGATACCGACCGGCGAGATGTCATTATCTTGTTCAAGCAACGGCAGTACGACGCTGTCCCAAATTGATTCCAGAGGGTCGGTGCGCGTTCGCCAGTTTCGTTGGCCGCGTTTGGGTTGCAGTGCGTGCTTTTCGATGCGATAGCCAGAGCTCTCGGAGATACCAGCCTTAGCCGCTGATACCTTTTGAGTGTGGTCCTTCCTGAGTTTCATATATAGATTAACCTGTTGATCTGTAACTTGCTTTCCCGACACAGCATGACCTCCGTTTTGCTGTATCGAACCCTATCAGATCAACCGGTCAAGATAATTGTCGCGGACCGGTCAAGTTAATTGTCGCTTAATACATGGCGGCGGGTTCATTTGGATTGCCACCAAAACCGAGAGCGATGGTGCCTGACTGCATAGCCGCGAGACGGTCGCGAATCGCTTCACCAGCCGGAATGCCTTCGC
>JAMCRH010000035.1:2853-3749 GCA_023380515.1 Gammaproteobacteria bacterium
TCAGATCAACCGGTCAAGATAATTGTCGCGGACCGGTCAAGTTAATTGTCGCTTAATAATATTATTGAACTTGTCTGAGCTTGGTGAGCTATAAATAAAAATTTACCCACCAGTTTACCCACCACTTGGCATGGGTTAGGGGTTTCTGTTGTCCAAGTGAGGCAACTGAGTCAACAATGCCCTCGAACCGCTCTCACTTCTGAATTGGTGACATAAAACCCAAACCTACCAAATGAAGGCTCAGGCGATCTAGTGCCCCAAGTCAACCTGCAAAGAGCAAACCGGCCTGGCCGTGGTAAGCAACCACATTAAGTGAATCTCAATAGGTTTTGCTGTAAGCCATCAACAGCCAACGACAACAAATTAAATAGGAGCATTGGCTCAGGAACTCGGTATTGGCCGCTAACACAGCGGCCAATAAAAAATTAATACCGATTGACAGGACGAAGGCTCATGGGTGTTATACCTTTACGGTAATTTACCTAAGCTCTCATAGCCCAACAGAGCTGAAGGGCTAAATGAATTCTTCTCCCATCTGGGTAATCTACTACGGTCTTTCTTATATGACTCTAAAACTTCTGCTAGATCATCAGGAGAGTCAATCCCTAAAACGGTTTTAACTCGATCAAAGTATTTCTTCGACTTTGCGCGAGCGAATATTTCAAAAGAACTACCATAATGACCTAGGTAAAGCAGAGTTTCTGGCCACCAACGGCTATAATCATCACTTGCCGAGATTTCAGCGCGCATAAAGGCAACGAAGTCCGCTTGCATTAAAAACCTAAAGTCCAGACCCGTTCCGAGACAACGCTCTTTCAATAGATCTGCTCGGAGTGAAGATCTTCTTGTTTCTAAGCGTTTATTCCTATACTCAAGCGACTCCATATATTGCCGGA
>JAMCRH010000036.1 GCA_023380515.1 Gammaproteobacteria bacterium
AAACTGCAAGTGGGTACCGCGTACGCCGTCACTTCGTTGGTTAATTATATTTTGATTAGCATTTCGATCATTGCCTTTCTGGCATCACTAGGTGTGCGCTGGGATCAATTGCAGTGGTTAGCGGCGGGGTTAACCGTCGGCCTTGGCTTTGGCTTACAGGAAATTTTCGGAAACTTTATTTCTGGGCTCATTTTATTTTTCGAACGTCCAGTTCGGGTTGGTGACGTTATAACACTTAATAACTTATCTGGAAGAGTTGCTCAGATTCGTATTCGTGCTACGGTCATTACCGACTTTGACAGGCGCGATATTTTGGTGCCTAATCGCCAATTTATTACAGGGCAGTTTGTTAACTGGACACTCAGTAATACGATTACTCGTTTAACTATCCGTGTGGGCGTTGCCTACGGTTCAGATCTTGAAAAAACCCGCGAGATTTTGCTTCAAATTGCAAAAGACGAACCGCGTATTTTAGATGAGCCAGCGCCGATGGCGTTATTCCTCGCTTTTGGTGCATCGACACTGGACCATGAACTTCGTGTCCACGTCAATGCGTTGGGTGACAGAAATCCAACCATTGACGCAGTGAACCGCGAAATTGATAAACGCTTTAAGGCCGCAGGCATTGAAATTGCCTTCAATCAGATCGATGTGCACTTTAAAAATGAGCTCGGTATTGAGCGTCATATTGAGCACATCACTGAACAGCGGCCAGCGAATGATAAAGGCTAACTCACATAACTGATGTGTTGGTAGAAACGCACCACTATATCGTCATGGCTAGCGCGTAATTCAAGTGCTTCGGCAATGTCCGTAAGCGCTTGAGTCACGCGATTCATAAAGCGTGCATAACCACGATCAATTTCATCGGCTTCCCCAGCCACCATAATCAAATGAATGTTTTCCGCCAAATGGTCGGCATCAATAAAACACTCACGTTGAATCGCATCGGAAACCGGGTCGAAACTCACTTTTTGCAGCTCGCTATTACTTTGGGTGCTGTCCACATGCTGGTGCCGCACCAAGGGGGTTTTACCGTTCGCGACTATCGCACAGCGCAACACTTGTTGTTGCTCACACGCTGCAAACACGGTGTTTGCAAGTCGGTCATAGAGTGCTTGGTAGTTGTGACCTTGCAACTGCAAGGTACGTTTTAATTGGCGGCTGAGTGGCAATGTCGCTGTCACATAGTTCATTTCACGATAGGGCTGGGGCAGGTGACAGTGGCGACGTTCATAACGTGCACTTAGGGCTCTAAGCTTGTGTGCGAATGTGGCTCTATCCCCTTTATCGCGACTGAACAATAGATAGGATAAGTGCTGATGGTCACGTACTTTCAGATCAATCGGGCTGTCGGGTAACTCGGCCTTAAATTTGGTTAACAGGCGCTGCACGCGCTTATGAAAGTCGGCACTGTTGGCGCGAATACCCTCACCAGCGGCTAAGAATAGCAGTCGAATTTTTTTCGCCGCGTAGTCATGTTTAAAGTAGGCATTCTGAGCCTCATGAAATTGCGGATGATAAAAAATAAGCATTTGACGTTCGGTTTGAAAGCACAGGTATTCACGGTAATAACGCACTACAGGCAATTTATCGTTAGCAATAAAGTACACGTGACTAAGCCCTGCGTCTTCCGCAAGACGAAAGAATAGGCGCTGTAAGGTTTCATAGCAGTTTGAATGACCACCAAATGCCTGATAAAAATCGGAAGTTGGCTTTATTTCAGCAAGAATATACTGGTTGGAATAAGCAGATTGAGGAAGATAAGCTCGTTGGTTGATATTCATACAGCGCTCCGTGGTAACAAATGATGATGTTGACCACGGTAGCGCAAAATAGCATCGCTTTTATTGTTCTAAATTAAGTGTTCTAAATTAAGTGTTCTAAATTAAACGTTCTACCAGCTGCCAGTATTTTCCATGGATTGCCAGGGTTCTTGTGCTGGCAATGCATCACCACGCTGCAATAATTCAATTGAAATGCCGTCCGGGGAGCGCACAAATGCCATATGGCCGTCACGCGGCGGACGGTTAATAGTGACGCCCATTGCGCTAAGATGCTCACAGGTCGCATAAATATCGTCGACACGAAAAGCCAGATGACCAAAATTGCGCCCACCATCATAGGTTTCAGGATCCCAATTATAAGTCAGCTCTAACTCTGCATCCGGACTCTCCGGTGCCGCTAAAAAAACCAAGGTAAAGCGGCCCTTTGGTACCTCTTTGCGGCGTACTTCTTGTAAGCCTAAGCCTTGGCAATAAAATTTTAATGATGCGTCCAAGTCGCTGACCCGAACCATAGTGTGAAGGTACTGCATTGAATGTCCTCAGCTGAAAGTGACGTGTTGCAATATAACGACACAGCATACTTGGATTGCGGGCAAAAATAAAAGTGTCGCGACTAATCGCAACTATATGCGGCGACTGACTTCGGGGTGTCATAAAAATCTGCTACAGTAGCGGAGTTTCCAGTTCCGTTAACAATTAGGTATTTAGATGTTGAAATCGCCCAAGTTCGCCATGACTTTGAGTGCTCTCGCGGTATTAACCGCGTGCGCCAGCCAGCCTCAACCAAGCGCAGAGCGCGCTATTCTAGTCAGCATTGATTCACTCAACGAGTCCATTTTGCGCCAGCATCTAAATGCGCAGCAAGCACCGGGTTTATTTAGTGTGTTTGACACGGGCGCATGTACTGAGTACGCGCAGCC
>JAMCRH010000037.1 GCA_023380515.1 Gammaproteobacteria bacterium
CTGGCTGGTCATAGAAAGTGAATTCCTGTCGCTGCATTTTCAGAATTATTGTGGCACACTAGCGCTCATCATATCAGACAATTTCAGGATGTTGCTTTGTCAATTCAACTCTCGGACCGATTGGCGCGTTTGCAGGCTTGTCCTCGCGCTCAACAAGCTGCCTTGAAACAAATGAATCGTGGCCTTGAACGCGAAACATTGAGAATCACACCTGCTGGCGAACTAGCCACGACTTTGCATCCCCGAGCGCTTGGTTCGACCCTCACGCACCCGCTCATTACCACCGACTATGCGGAAGCGTTGTTGGAGTTTATCACGCCGGTAGAAACGTCGATATCGACGACTTTAGCGCAATTGCGCGATATCCATCGTGCCACTTACCAAGCGCTGGGCGACGAGCTGCTGTGGCCATTGAGTATGCCTTGTTATGTGAATGACGTCAGCGACATTCGGTTGGCGCAATATGGTGACTCGCATGTCGGGCGTATGAAGACGACTTATCGGCAGGGGTTGACCCACCGCTATGGTGCGGTCATGCAAACCATTGCGGGCGTGCACTTCAATTGGTCGGTGAATACTGCCATGTGGCAAGAAATGGCTGCTGAAGACGGCGTTGAAGACAATGAGACCTATCGTTCGGAGCAATACTTTGCGTTGCTCCGTAACTTTAAGCGTTGGGCGTGGGTGATTCCTTACTTCAATGTATTGCACACCGCCACGCGTAAGTCGTTTTTGCGGCATAGTTTTGCCGACCTCGATTTCCATGAGTTAGGCAGCGGGATGGTTTATGTGCCGCACGCAACTTCATTGCGGATGAGCGATTTAGGCTACACCAACAAAGAACAAGCAGCATTAAAGATTACTTATAACTCGCTCAGCGATTATGTGACTGGATTACGGCGGGCGGTATTTACCCGCTCAGAATCGTTTGCCGAAATTGGTGTGCGCGATGGCGATCACTGGCGGCAATTGAACGCCAATATTCTCCAAATTGAAAATGAATTCTACTCGCCGATTCGGCCAAAACGGGTGGCGGAGTCGGGCGAAACACCCACCCAAGCGCTAGAGCGTGGCGGTGTGCAATACATTGAAGTACGCGCCATTGACGTGAACCCGTTTAGCCCGGTCGGTATCAGCGCCGAGCAAATGCGCTTCCTTGATTTATTTTTGTTGTATTGTTTGTGGTCGGACAGTCCAACGCTTGATTTAGCGCAACAGCAACAAACCGAGAAGAATGTGAATACAGTGGTATTGCGCGGACGTGAGCCGGGTTTACGCTTGGTCGACGAGCAAGGCGACATTGCCGTAAATGAGCGTTTGCACGGGTTATTCACCAAGCTAGCCGAGATTGCGGCATGGCTTGATGACGGTGTGAATGGCGATTATCAGCAAGCGCTGGCGAGCTTCGCTCCGGCAATTGACGATCCATCACTGACTTTGTCGGCACAACTTTTAAATGAGTATCGCGAAGCGGTACAAGCTTACCGGCAGGTGGGGTTGGGCTTGGCTGTGGCGTACAAAGAACAGTTATTAAGCTCCGACTTTGAGCAGTATTCGGCGGCGGAATTTAGCCAATGGGCGGAAGAGTCGCTCACCGAGCAAGCAGAAATTGAAGCAGCAGATCAGGGCACCTTTGCAGAATATTTAGAGAACTACTTCCAGCGTGCTCTGGACAAAAAAAACGCGCCTCGGTAAAAAGGCGCGTAAGTATTATTCCAGGGGACTAACAAAATGAAAACTCTACACGGAAATTTGGAACAGGATTCACGCGATAAGTTCCCAAGGTGTGTAAAAAAGATCCAAAAGGCTGCGTTACTCACTGTTTTAGCAACGGTTTTTATTACAGGCTGTAGTACATCACCACCCCGAGATGCGGAAAATATCTGTAATATTTTCGAAGAACGTCGGGACTGGTGGCGTGCCGCGAAGGCCATGAATAATGAGTGGGACGCCCCCATTCACGTACCCATGGCGATTATCTTTCAAGAAAGCTCGTTTCGCCACAATGCCGCGCCACCGCGTCGCTATATTCTGGGTTTTATTCCATGGAAACGCTTGAGTGATGCCTACGGCTACGCACAAGCGAAAACCGGCACTTGGGACGATTATATTCGTGAAACCGGCAATCGCCGCGCACGTCGCGACAATTTTGCCGATGCGATCGATTTTATTGGCTGGTATATGGACAAAACCTACCGGATTAATGGCGTGTCAAAGCATGACGCCTATGCCCAATATTTGAATTATCATGAGGGTTGGGGTGGCTATCAGCGCCAGACTTATTTGCAGAAGCAGTGGTTGATTCAAGTGTCGCGCAACGTCGATAGCCGGGCAACGCGCTATGCCCAACAGCTCAATCAGTGCGAGAAGCGGCTCAACCGCGGTTGGTTCCGCCGCTTGTTCAGTTAACGGCTTTTTCGTTTCCGCTTCGGTTGAATGCGAACCTGCTCAACGCGGTTGTCGGTGACTTCTAAAATTTCAATCACATAACCGGCAATGCGAATAC
>JAMCRH010000038.1:0-3081 GCA_023380515.1 Gammaproteobacteria bacterium
TGCCGCCGTAAAGGAAAAGTTTGGTCTGACACCACAACAAATCGTCGATTATTTGGCGCTGATGGGTGACAAGGTGGATAACATTCCAGGCGTTGACAGTGTGGGCCCGAAAACCGCGACCAAACTGCTGCAACAATATGGCAGTTTGCAGGGTGTTATCGAACATGCTGATGAAGTGAAAGGCAAACTGGGTGAGAAGTTACGCGCAGCCGTCGATGCTTTGCCACTCTCCTATCAACTAGCGACCATCAAGATGGATGTCGAGCTGGATTTCACTCCGGAAACTTTGGATATGCAAGCGGCGGATAACCAGAAACTGGCTGAGTTGTATCGACGTTACGAATTTAAAAGCTGGCTGCAGGAATTGGATTCTGCCCCTGTGGCTAAAGCCTCGACAAAAACGGATGAACCAGTCACCAGTAATGAAACCCATTACGAAACCATCCTGACTCAGCAGCAGCTGGATAGCTGGCTGGAAAGACTCAAAAAAGCCGAATTGTTTGCGTTCGATACCGAAACTACCAGCCTTAATTATTTGCAAGCGCGGATCGTCGGTATGTCATTTGCCATTAAAGCCGGTGAAGCCGCCTATCTGCCACTGGCGCATGATTATCCGGGCGCACCGGATCAATTGGATTTTGATACCACACTGGCGTTGATCAAACCGTTACTCGAAGATCCCAAAGCGCTGAAAGTCGGTCAAAATCTGAAATACGATCGGCATATCCTGCTCAATCACGGCATTGATTTGCAGGGCATTGCCCATGACACCATGTTGCAATCCTATGTACTCGACAGCACTGCGACCCGCCATGATATGGATTCACTGGCCGAAAAATATCTGAACCGCAGCACCATTCATTTTGAAGACATTGCCGGTAAAGGCAAAAAACAACTGACCTTCAATGAAATCGGTTTGGAAGAAGCCTCGCCTTACGCCTGTGAAGATGCCGATATAACCTTACAGCTGCATCACATCTTGTGGCCCAAAGTGCAGGCGATTCCGTCCTTGGAAAAAGTGTATCGTGAACTGGAAATGCCGTTACTGCCGGTGTTAAATACGCTGGAACGTAATGGCGTGCATATTGATATCTTTATGCTGCAACAGCAAAGCGATCAACTGGCGTTGGATATTGATCGGCTGGAAAAAGAAGCCCATGCTTCTGCAGGTACTAAATTTAATCTGGGTTCACCAAAGCAATTGCAGGAAATTCTTTACGACCAGCAGCAACTGCCGGTTCGTAAAAAAACGCCAAAAGGCCAACCCTCGACCGCTGAAAATGTGTTGCAGGAACTGGCAGATGATGGTTATGAGTTACCGCAAATCATTATGAATTACCGCAGTTTGAGTAAGCTCAAATCCACCTACACAGACAAGCTGCCACAACAGGTCAATCAACAGACTGGCCGTGTGCACACCTCCTATCATCAGGCGGTGACTGCGACCGGAAGATTATCTTCTTCCGATCCGAATCTGCAGAATATTCCGATCCGTACCGAAACAGGCCGTAAAATCCGTGAAGCGTTTGTGGCTGGTAAAGGCGCCAAGATCCTGGCAGCCGATTATTCACAAATTGAATTACGCATCATGGCGCATTTATCGGGTGATAAAAGTCTGCTGACCGCGTTTGCCGATGGCGAAGATATTCACCGCCACACAGCCTCAGAAATCTTTGGTGTAGCGCCAGAAAACGTTACCGGCGATCAACGCCGCAGTGCCAAAGCCATTAACTTTGGTCTGATTTACGGTATGTCTGCCCACGGCCTTTCCAAACAACTCGGCATAGAACGTCATCAGGCAGCCAAGTATATGGAAACCTATTTCGAACGCTATCCCGGTGTCAGAAACTACATGGACAACACCCGCGAACAGGCCAAGAAAGACGGTTATGTCGAAACCATTTTCGGCCGGCGTTTATATCTGCCGGAAATCAACTCCAGCAACGGCCTGCGTCGCCAATACGCCGAACGCACCGCGATTAACGCCCCAATGCAGGGCAGCGCTGCAGACATTATCAAGCGCGCAATGATTTCGATTCATGACTGGCTACTCGAAGCCGATACCGGCATCCGTATGATTATGCAGGTACATGATGAACTGGTCTTTGAAGTGCCCGAAGATCAGCTTGATTTAGCTAAAACTGAAATAGAGCAGTTTATGATTAAAGCTGCTGAATTGGCCGTGCCGTTAGAAGTGGGGATTGGGGTTGGGGATAATTGGGAACAGGCGCATTAAACGGGTAATCAACCACAGAGCTCAAATGTTACCCCCTAAATCCCCTTTTGTGCTGACGAGTAGCGCAGGTTTATCTGGAGAAGGATTGGTCAGTGTCTGAGCGCAGCGAGTTTTGACCAATCCCCAGATAAACCGAGCAACGCAGTGAAGCCGCAGGCCAGCACATGGGGTGCCCTTGGGTTGTTAGGGGCTTGGGCACGCAAGTCCCTGACTCGCGTGAGCGAAAGATCAGCTTATATAGGGAAAATGAACCTAAAGCATAATTTCGCCTAAGGGCGAGTTCATTTTCTTTGTTTGCCCACAAATTCATCAGGAATGAATTTGGACGCCGGAGGCGCCCAAAGGGTGAGCGACATGGATGTCGCGAATCAAAGAAAACGAACCAAAAGAAAAGGCACCCCTTGTGTTGGCCTGCGGCTCCCCGAAAAAAATGGTCATCGCAGGGAAATCGAAAAAACTGATGAGCGGCATCCGTGCCGCTCCCCATCCGGGCACCTCGGCCGTCCAAATTTGTTCCAGACAAATTTGTCGCTTCGCTCAAACATTCCGATTTCTAATCCTGCGATAACCATTTTTTCCGGCAACACAAAAGGGGATTCAAGGGGAGCCTTTGAGATCTGTGCCCTTATCTAAATACCTTTTTATATTTCTCTCTAAGAAATCTGCACCCATCCGCGTAATCTGCGGATAAAATCTTTTAAACCTCCGCGCCTTCTGTGCCACTGTAGTTAATATCTTAAGAACGCTTCTTAGCCCGAGGATGCGCAGCATCATAAACTTTCGCCAGGTGCTGAAAATCCAGGTGGGTATAAACCTGGGTCGTGCTGATATCCGAATGCCCTAGC
>JAMCRH010000038.1:3094-5048 GCA_023380515.1 Gammaproteobacteria bacterium
ATGCGAGGCAAACGCGTGACGCAGTCGATGCGGATGCACATGTTCAGAAATGCCGTGTTTTTTACCCCAGAAAGCCAGGCGTTGCTGAATGGATCTCACGCCAAGCCGTTTGCCTTGTTGGGTGGTGAATAACGCTGGTTGTTGATACAGGCCGTTCTGATCACGTTTATCGAGCCAGACTTTTAACGCTTCAATTGCTGTGCGGCCAATCGGCAAAATCCGTCCTTTGTTGCCTTTACCGGCAATGACATGCACTAATTGCTGACCGAAATCGACATCACGTAAATCTAAAGCCGCCAGCTCTGCCAGTCGCAGACCGGAAGAATAGAATAATTCCATAATCGCCCGATCCCGACAGGCGACAAAGGTGTCAGCCGGCGTGCTATCAAGCAACGAATTCATTTGATCAACATCAAGGGTTTTCGGTAAACGTTTTTCCGCTTTGGGGGCCTGTACTGATTGGGCTGGATTATGATCGACCAGGCCTTCTTTGAGCAGATAGCGGTAAAAACTGCGAACGGCTGACAGTAAACGATGAATACTACGGGCACCGAATATCTGAGCTTTCTTAAACCTTTTCGATGCAGGCGGGCAATAAACAGACGAATATCTGCTGGTTTGAGTTGTTGCCAGTCAGTAAATGACTGTTGCTGGCAGTATTCAACTAACTGCTGACAATCACGCTGATAATTGAGTACGGTATGCGGCGAAACCCGGCGCTGTTGCTCCAGATATTGCAGAAAATCCTGCAGTGGGGTTTGCAGCTCAGCTGTCATTCTGTCCGTGACAGAAACGGCGCATCAGCCGCATAAACACTTCGCCGAGAAAGCTCAGATATTCGGTGCCCATATCCGCATGAAAACGGTTGGCATCGCTGCTGGCGATCGCCAGTAAACCGGCACAAGGTTCATGCCCCAAAGGTAAACAGGCCACCGAATGGACTTCATCAGCCTTTTCACCGAACAGTAATTGTTTCTGAGCTTTGGTTAGTCGACCACAAACCGGTTGCTGTTTAGCCAGAATATGATCAAACGCTTTCAGCTTTGCATCATCAGCATGCAGTTCTGCGATATTACCTTCGACTGGTGGTAATTTTGGTTTTTGATCGCCACTGTAAAACAACCTTAATGATACTTCGTCAGCGGAGAACTCTTCCTGTAATTGTTGCAACAGTGTTGCCAGCAGGCTTTGCAGATCCTGACAATCCATCAATCGCAGACACAGCTGATGTACCCGTTGTTGCAATGCAGCATTGCTATGTGCGTTATCAATCAAAGCATGCAATTGATCATGTAGATGCTGATTTTTTTGCCGCAATTGCTCTCGCTGCCGCTGCGCCAGCGAAATCGTGCCTGCAGGTGTTTTTTCGAATTCCAGCTTAGACAATAAATCCGGCTGTTCAATTAAAAAATCTGTGTGCTGGCGTAAAAATTCACTGACTTGTTCAGCGCTTACAGATTGTTGAGTGTTGCCCACGCAATTTCTCCATCAAATACATGTTGTGCTGGTCCGGTCATCCACACCGAAGCGTCTTCATCGGGCCAGCTAATTTCTAATGTGCCACCGGGTAGTAAAACACTGACCTGACGCCCCAATAATCCACGACGAATACCACTGACAACCGCCGCGCAAGCCCCGGTACCACAGGCCGTTGTCTCGGCTGAACCACGTTCATAAACCCGCAGTTTGATGTTCTCATGATCAATCAATTGCATAAAACCGACATTGACTCGCTCTGGAAACTGCTCATGGTTTTCTATTTTTGGGCCCAACTCACCAACTGGCGCTTTGTTGACATCATCCACCAATAAAACCGCATGAGGATTTCCCATTGATAACGCAGCTATCTCTACCTGTCGGCCAGGTTCAACCACCAACATATAGGTATTGCTGGCTTCGGCCGTTTTAAAGGGGATTTGTTCCGGTAAGAAGCGTGGTTTGCCCATATCAACAC
>JAMCRH010000039.1 GCA_023380515.1 Gammaproteobacteria bacterium
TGATGCATATTCACTGACTATCCGACTGCGCGACTTTAACGTAGAAATACACGGCGTAAAAAATGCACATACCGATGACTATAGCTAAGCCAGTAAACGATAAAAAGATGATTGGCTCTCTAAAGAACTCTTGCCAAATACTCATGGTGTCGCCCTCGTGCTAATGAATAGAGCTACAGCATAGCGATCCCTTAAATTGTGGTATTGACGCGGATCAAATTGCACGATGAAGTGCAAATCAAGGGTAAAAATAGCAAGTGCGATAGTGCAAAATATCGTGCACTATAGAATCGATATAGATCAAGGGTATTCTTTCGTATCAGCACCACAGGGGCAAAACGTGGTAAAAATGTTATTGGCTTGGCTTACCAGCAGTTGGCTTTTGATCTTGATATCGGTTTCGCCTGCCAAGGCGTCAGCTGACTATTGCGATATAACGCGCACGGACCCAAGTACTGAGTACACATGGCCACTGAGTGCTCAGCAACAGTCCCCGGCATTTATGCACAAGGGGGATAACCGATATCTGCTAACGTGCGAGCTTGAGCACAGCGCCGTGTTTACATTTCAACGTTCGGGTGTTGAGTCCTATGCATGGTTTCAAGACGGCGTTGAGCGAGCACCTTTGCCCGCCGGGGAAATAGCTTATGCTTTGCCGCGAGGCCAGGTTCAGGCGCAGATATACATTCGCAGCCACGTCGACTACACCCCAAAATTCCGCTGGTACCCTACGTCCGACTACATTGCCCTGAGTCAACGCCACAGCTTGCTGATGGGTATATTTTATGGCTTAGGCCTCGGCCTGGTACTGCTTTCGATAGTGATTGGCTGGAGAATGAAAGGCCATGCGATTAAGCCCTACGGTTTTTATATCGCTTGCCTGACGTTATTTTTCTTACACCAAGAGGGTCAGCTATATTTATTCTTCGGTACTGCAGCGGTGCCTCTGCTCAACACCACATACTTACTTACAGTCGGCTTGACTGTCTTCAGCGCAACTTGGTTTTTGTCTATCTTTCTGCACTTAAAACGCGACTTTGCGCGCTTGAACCGCGCGCTCATGCTGTTAGCGGCCAGCGTATTGGGCGCCGCTGTTGCGCGCGCATTTGCCGACCCTTTCGTGTTCGAGCTGCTATGGCAAATAGTTGGCATATTTATGGGTTATGCCACCTTAATCATCATTCTGACTTTATTCGTCCTAGCCTGTATTCAGGCCTACCGAAAAGTACCGGAAGCCGGCTTAGTATGCATTGCTCTGAGCGTGATTTTTGTCAGCATGTTTTTCCGCATTGTGTTGCTCAATTACAGCCCTTTTATGCAACGTTATGGTTTTGTCCTGGCTTTTGCCATTGAAGCATTTCTGCTGGCAATCGCCTTATCAAGGCGCGTTAATCGCATTGCAATTGCCCGCGATCAAGCAGAAAAAGACGCTAATATTGACCCCTTATGTAATATCGCCAACCGTCGCGGCGTGAGCCACGCACTCAGCAGATTCGCATCGAAAGCAAATTCGGATACATGCCACTACGCCGCATTTTATATCGATGTAGACAAGTTTAAAGTGGTCAACGACACCTTTGGCCATGCCACAGGGGACGCCGCGTTGAAGCGAATTGCCGCCACCGTGCAAGGGCGCATGCGCGCCGAGGATATTGTAGGTCGGGTTGGTGGTGATGAATTCATTGCGATTGCATGCTTTCAACAAGTAAGTGATGTCGAGTTAAAGTACCGGGAATTGCAGCAAGCCCTCGCTAATGTGTCGATTAGCACCCCACGAGGTCTGTACCCACTAAGTGCCACCGTCGGCTGCGCCCGCTTCGCGCAATTGCCAGGCACCTTAGACCAACTCTTGGCCGCCAGCGATAACGCCATGTACCGCGAGAAAACCCGTAACAATTCGGTCGCGGCAGTTTGAATGAGCGAAAGCCAATTCAAAGCCCCTTCACGCTCATACACAGGCCTCAATGCGCTCAAAAATGAGTGACTCCCGCTCCCTACTGTTCCCTGTTGCACTTTGCACGGCATACTCAAAATTAGCATCATCAAGCAGCGCTTGAAGCTGAACTCGAATAAAGTCTTTAAGCTCCCCATCCGCCGCGTTAACCTCAGCAACGATTTCTTCGCGTCCGTCAAAGATATTAATCAAATCTTCAATATCGTGACTGTATAGCGCATCACCATTTCCGCGCCCCAAATAGGCCTCAAGCTTAGTCGCTACAAAATAGACTGGCTCGACGAGCTTGATAGTAAGCGTTTCAGTCAGCGTAAAATCCCGAGCAGTCGTCATCACATCGCGATACCAACGATTACTAAACCCGAAAATATCAGCATTGTCCGGCATAAAGTCTACTTTAAGCCGCCCCAGCATCATTCTGCAAATAACATCCTCGTCCATTGACTCACGAAAGCCCAATTGCCGTAAACGCTCTGCAAGGCAAGTCCAGTCAAAATAGCTACCGACATGAACAATCAGGTCGACATCATCGGTATATCTAACCTGCTCTTTGGTGAAATCATCAGTTAGAAGTAGCCCAGTGGTGCACCCTCCGATAAACACAAACTGAGGCAGCAATTCATCCAGAGCAGTTGCCACCTGGACCAGCATCTCTTTTTGGAAATTAATCTTACTCATGAGCTTACCCGCAACAGTTTACGCATCATGTCGATTGGCTGGGCGATGATCC
>JAMCRH010000040.1 GCA_023380515.1 Gammaproteobacteria bacterium
TGCATTCGGTATATCTGTGCACACATGCTCTAGCAGGAGAGCTGCTACGCATGATGCGTCGAGGTGGGCGTCGATAAAGGAATGGCCATGGTTTGCAGTCTCAGTGTCATCATACCTACCTACAAGCGGCGTGCATCGGTACAGCGTTTACTACAATCGCTCACGATGCAGTCAATTGCACCGGAAGCTTACGAAGTCATAGTTTCGATCGATGGTTCTGACGATGGCACTCGCGAAATGGTTGCCGCATTCGCTGCTCCCTACTCACTTCGATGGATCTACAAACCGAACCGTGGTCGTGCAGCAGCTCTCAATGAAGGAATTCATGCTTCTTCAGCAGAAGTGACAGTATTTCTTGACGATGATATGGAGGCGTCACCGGAGTTACTAGCATCCCATACACGCTTACATCCGTCAGGTACACGGTTAGGTGTAATGGGTGCAGTACCTATCCGGGTCGACCCGTCGTCACCACCACTTGTCGTATACATAGGGACGAAATTCAACAATCACCTGGCGGCGCTTTCAATGCCAGACCACGTAATGAAGCTTAGGGATTTCTATAGTGGTAACTTCTCAATCCGCCGTGAAGTACTAGAGTCGGTTGGATTATTCGATGAGGCATTCCGTATCTATGGCAACGAAGATTTGGAGCTCTCGTTGCGACTTGTTCAGGCAGGTGTCAAACTTATGTATGATCCCGAGGCTATAGCATATCAGTCCTATTCAAAGAATTTTAGCGAATTGGCACGAGATACCATAGCGGAAGGTCAAACAGCTGTGCTCCTCGCATCAATGCATCCTGATGCGATTCGCGACCTTAAACTGGGGACATATAAAAGTGAATGGCGAAAGTGGCGGCCGTTAAGAGCGTTGTTGCTTCTCTTGGGCCAGCAATGGCCCAGAATAACTAATCTGCTGGTGAACCTGGTTCTCCAGCTAGAGTATCACAAACCACGTAGCCTTGCTCTGTATTATGCACTTGCGCTGGACTATTGCTATTGGTTAGGTGTGCGAGCAGCGCTAAATGAAAACAAACACAACGGTCTTGAACCATCGTCCATTACGCAACTTGCGAACATAGGACTCGATACATCTGATCAAGGTAAGCATAATAGCACGCTATAGCAAGGTGGACGCGAACATGCCAACAAACATCATCTACTACACGGATACAAGTGGCTTTGGTGGCGCTGAACAGGTTCTATTGACACAACTTAAAAGCCTTGACCGCAATCGATGGTGCCCTGCAGTAATATGCCATCCAGCATCGGGTATTACTCCAATGATGGACGAGGTACGCAAACTTGATTTACCTCTATGGCTTGTACCACATATGCCTGAAGGTATAGGCGGGTTACTACGTTTGCCTTCGTTCATGAGAAAGTTATCGGTTTGGCAGCCAATGATTTTTCATGCGCACCTGACTTGGCCAAGAGCTTGCAAATACGGACTAATAGGTGCAATACTTACCCGCGTTCCAGTTATCGTAGCAACAGAACACTTATTTGTCGATGTGCCTTATAACAGGTTTGCTATATTACAACAGAGGCTTATCGCGAAAGGTGTAGATCGGTACATTGCTGTTTCAAACGAAGTATCTCACCGGATACACCAGACCTATGGCATCTCGCAAGATAAGCTTCAGGTTATATACAATGCTGTACCACAGGCTTTATCCGCGTCAGATAGTTTAACCATACCGGCTGATGCTCCTTGGAGTTCGAGCAAAATGCCAATTGTTCTTTCAGTGGCTCGGTTGGACAAACAGAAGGGTCACCGATATCTTTTAGAAGCGGCCAAGCAGGTCCCAGAAGCCCTGTTCGTACTTGTTGGAGAAGGAGACGAACGCGCTGATCTGGAGACCTATGCTGTTTCATTGGGTTTACTGGATCGTGTTTTTTTTACAGGTTTCCGAAATGACGTTCCCCGTCTGTTGGCACAGTGTGACGTCTTTGTTTTACCATCTTTATATGAGGGACTACCGATATCGATATTGGAGGCAATGGAAGCCGCGAAGCCTGTAATAGCAACAACTGTCGGCGGTGTCGACGAAGAGATCATAGACGGCGAAACTGGATTACTTGTTCCACCCGCAGATTCCGAGGCTCTTGCAGGTGCAATTCGCCGACTTCTGGCTGATCACGCACTTTGTCGAAAATTGGCCAACGCAGGCAGGAATCGAGTGAGGTCCGTGTTCTCTGTACAGGCGATGATGCAACAACTAACGCAACTCTATGAGAGTTTGCTTGTGCGCTCCGGTAAGTGACATGGGCAATACTATTGCCAATATTGAACAAGAGCGTAATCGCCGACTCAGGCGTGTTGATTGGCGATTCCTGCTATCCAACCCCTATCCACGAAAGAGTGCGTGTTTTACGAACGGTTTCCTGCGGCAATGCGTGGCGGAAATATCACAGGCAATTCATCCTTCCGGCAGCGTTGTTGCAGATGCTGACTGTGATCTAGTGGTAGCAGTTAATCCAAACGCTGCCACGTTACGAGCAGCATGGTCAGCGTTGGAACCTGGTGGCTCTCTATATAGTGAGTGGCATTCGCCTCTGGTGGGAGGTGAGACCGGCATCCGCAAGCGATTACAGACTGCACAGTTCATCGACATTGAGTGCTACTGGGCCTGGCCGTTGCCTGACTATCATGCCAGCGCATTCTGGTTACCGATTGATGCATGGGCAGTGTTACGTTATTTTCGAGTGCGCTATCAGCAGGAAAGGACGATATGGCGGCGTATCAAGCACGAGTGTTTATGGACATTGTGGCATGCGGCGCGTAGAACAGGGTTGTTGTTGCCAGTCTCCACTATTGCTCGAAAACCTTACCCGCTGGACTCCGAGCAGATACAGAACACCCTAATTGAAGATATCCGGTTAGCGTGGAGACGCCGTCAAAGTACGCATCCACCTGCTCGGTTGTCGTGGCTACTTCTGACAGGCGGATACCGAAGTATCAATAAAGTTGTGGGCCTTATTTTTGCCGATGATGAAGAGCTACCACGGATGGCCGTTAAATTGCCTCGCGCGCCGGAATCCGCACCGGCGCTGCAGCGAGAGGCGTTGACCCTGCGTGTTGTCCGCAGGCTGAAACCAGGTGGTATTCCGGGCGTACCCAGAATACTTGCCTTTAAGGAGCATGCTGGCTTGCCTGTATTGGTAGAAACCGCTTTGACAGGCACCCCGATGTGGGCTGTACTCTCTCACGAAAACTACCGGATCCTGGCACTACAGGTGACAGATTGGTTGCTAGAACTTGTACACCCGAGCATCTACCTGCAACGTACCGAATGGTGGGCATATATTGCTGAACCAGTCTTGGCTGACCATGAACGCTTCTTTGGTTCAATACTGAAGCCCAATATGTTGCAGGAAACACGATCCATATTGTCCAGACTGGGGGACTTGCCATTGACAGTCGAGCAACGCGATCTGTCGCCTTGGAATATCCTGGTAGGTGAAGCAGGTCAATTGTTGGTTCTTGATTGGGAATCGGCTGAGATTAAAGGGTTACCAGTACTAGATTTGTGTTATTTCCTAACACATCTTGCCTTCATGGTTGAACGTGTTCCGGTCCATGATGATATCGATCTGGTGCAGGCTCGGCGGTTATATCATGATATCCTGCATCCCAACACCTTCACGGGTCAAGTTGTGAGCGAATGTATGACAAAATACATCGAGCATGCTGGTCTCACACATGACACCATTAAGCCACTTCGTGTGCTGACATGGCTCATACACGCGCAGTCAGAATATCGGTCTTTCTCAAGCGGAAGGATGCACAGACCGTCTGATCATGTTCTACGGCAAAGTCTTTGCATAAATCTGTGGGAGGAGGAGTTGCAGTGCGGTTTGTGAGCAAGTGACAATCGATCCACACAACTGCAAATAACGTCGCTACAGTTTTGATATTACTACCATCAGTAGAACATAATTGGCCTATATGATGACACAACCTCTGGAGGACATGAAGCTTCGCCAGCGAATATTCCGAAACACGGCCAGCAATTACATAGGTCAGTTTATCGTTCTCGGCGTTGGTTTTGTAATAGCCCCTTTCATTTTACATACGCTGGGCGCCAGCGTATATGGCCTATGGGTACTCGTAAATTCAGTAATGGCATATGGTTCACTGCTGGATTTAGGTTTATATAGCGCAGTTGTGAAATATGTTTCGGAATATTACGCCAAGCATGATTTGCAACAAGCTGAAAGCATGATAGCGACAGCGCTGTCCATTTACACTGTCGTAGGTCTGATTGCGATCATGCTGAGTATACCAATGGCCATTTTGTTCCCTAGATTATTCAGTGTGCCACCAGTTGAACGTTCTACCATCACCTGGCTCGTGATACTGGCCGGTGTGAATTTGGGGCTGTCGATTCCAGGCGTGACAATATGGGCTGTGCTAAACGGCCTGCAGCGGTTTGATCTGGCTAACATATTGACCGTTATTGGGACACTGATCAATGCATTAGCGACTGTAGCAATACTTCTTGCTGGAGGTGGAGTTCTCGGTGTTATTTGTGTAAATCTGCTCACAAATGTAACTATGCAGATTCCCGCGATATTGCTCATACGCCGAACCGCTCCTGGATTGCATGTTGGATGGCACTCTGGTAGCCGCAAGCATCTCCGCCAAGTTGCTTCATTTAGCGCCTCGCTACTCGTTTCAAATATCGCTGGCCGGCTCCAAAACAAGACAGATGAGATTGTCATTGGAGCTTCGCTTCCCATCACATCTGTTGCTCCCTATTACTTCGCCCGCAGACTTAGTGAAGTCGTACAGACGCTAACTGACCAGTTTATGAAAGTGCTCCTTCCACTCGCATCGGAACTTCATGCGACGGAGTATTACGAGAGGCTACGTAAGCTCTATCTGGCCAGCACAAGGCTGACACTTGTCGTTTTTTTGCCTTTGGGATGCATCGTGGTGATTTTAGGACAGCAAATATTAAGTGCGTGGGTTGGAGCGGAATATGGAAAGTACGCCTACCTTATATTGATCCTTACCGTGTCGGGGGTAATTGACACTAGTCAGTGGCCGGCAGGTGCGCTATTACAGGGTATGGTTCGCCATCAGCCACTGGCCGTCATCGCCATTAGCTCGGGGATCATCAATCTCGGTCTGTCGATCCTGCTCGTACAACACCTCGGTGTTACTGGTGTTGCACTGGGTACGTTAATTCCAACCACTATTGCCAATCTTGTTTTCGTCGCACCCTACGCCATGCGCACCCTGGGCGTTAATCTGGGCACAGTAGTTAGAGAGGTGCTGCGTCCTGTATTGATCCCCATGCTGCCGACGGTGATAATACTGTTTGCATTACGGCAGATAGTGCAGCCTTCATCGCTACCAGTGATCGCGCTGGTGGCGGCTGCGGGACTGTCTGTTTATGTATCGATCTACTATCTTGCAGGAGCTGACTCGGTAGAGCGGCAGGCCTATCAAAACGTAGCCTTGGCGACTGTGCGCTCTATTCACGCTTACCTACAGTCAATTGGATCTGCATAATGTGTACAGATTTTCTACTCTGATGTAACCGTCGCTATAAATTACGAAACTGACTCCACTATATTTTTTATGGACGATGCGCGCCAAAATAGTGGTGACATTCGCTTATTACTTCGCTGGCGGAATGGGAGAGTTTTTCAGGTTGGCGTAACGGTTTGTATCGTAGTACTGGGAGCTAATGGCAGAAGCAAAGGCGCTGGCAGAGGCACTGGAACTATCGACAGGGAAGGTGTTGGCAGGATCACCGGCATCCCAGTCAAACCAAACAACAGCCTTGATGGCTGGGAAGCGGGAAGGTATTTGAGTGGATAAGGCGTCCGTAATCCAGGCGGCTTTGGCGGCACCACCATCACCCGCTTCGAGTGAAGCGAACTCGCCTATCATAATAGGTTTGGTGGGAGCCAGAGCCAGGAGTTGCTGATAAGAATCGTAAATCCAGTTGACGCCACTGCCGGTGAAGATGGAGTTAAAGCCCAACCAGGTTGAATACTGGTTATAGCCATCGAGGCAGGTCCAGTCGACATACGCGTCACCGGGATAGAGTGAGGACATTGAGCGGGTAACGGGACTGGAGATGTTGGGACACCACACCCAGGTGACATTGGTGGCACCGACGGAGGTGAAGATGTCGTGCACGTGGCGCCAAGCCTTGACATAGTCGCCGGGCTGGTTGCCGTTGATCTGCTCAGCCCAGGGGAACTGCCAAGTGCCGTTCATCTCCCAGTCGAAACGCAGGAAGAATGGATGGCTCCACGCTTTGGCAGCCAACGCCCATTGACGAATGAACCCATCATATGTCCCGCTGTATATCGCGCTCAGGCGGAAGGCTGGCTGATCCTTTCCTTCTCCCAGGTACCATGAACCCCAGTCCAACAAAGGGATCGACCCATGGGCACGAACATTGTCGAAACCGGGGGTATAGAAATTGAGGTAGTTGCCATTCATAATCCAGGGCTGGCCCCAATGGATAATGGCCATATGCTTGCCCACCAGCTTTTCGAATGTGTCGTATACACCACCGGGCTGCATGTTCGATGTCGATGGCGCCTGACCGTCAACAAAGGCTCCCCAATATATGGGGGTGGGACTTTTACCCATAACGAATAGCGATGAAGGTGCTGAATATGTTGCTGTACTGTAAGCCAGAGGTAAATAATAAGTATGTGAAAATACTTCGGTTGCCGTAACCAGCTGCTCATTGCGATATGAGGCAGAGTGATTAAGTGATACATAATTCGCATACACCGTAGACGGCCTTATCAATAAAGCACATATAACGCCTAGCAATGTTGCATATATTACTGGCATTTTATTTGATGTTACGTGCCTAGATGACAACATATATTTACCTTAATGAGCAGTATTGATTTAGCGTTCTATAATATTCTAATCACATTTCAGATAAAAAATAT
>JAMCRH010000041.1 GCA_023380515.1 Gammaproteobacteria bacterium
AATCCAATTAGCCAAAGGTCATCAGCCGAGTAGCCAATACGAATCTGCTATCCGGCAAATGCTTAAAGAAAAATTCCCGGAAGTCACCTTATTCTCTCAAGCTGCCGATACCACTAACCAAACATTGTCTGGCAGCACGCCAACTGCGTTGGATGTGCGATTTACCGGCCGTAATTTGCCCGCCAGCATTGCCAAGGCAGAAACGTTGATAGAAAAAATGCAGGATGTTGAAGGTGCGGTGGATATCGGCTTTCAGCAGGTGTTTGCTTTGCCGGAATATTACGTGAATCTGGATCGTAAACGAGCAGCTGAACTCGGCGTAACTACACAGGGTGCAATAAATAGCTTATTAGGCGCATTGGGGTCAGCTGGTACTGTCGCCCCAAGTTTCTGGTCCGATCCGGTGTTTGGATTTTCATATGAAGTGCAAACCCGCACCCCACTGCATAAATTACGCACCACTGATGATTTGATGAATCTGCAGGTGCAAACCAGTGATCCGGATATCACCGTACCACTTGCCAGTATTGCCAGTATCACGCCACGTAATGTGGCTGGCAGTATCGGTCGTACCATGCTGCGGCCTACAGTCAATGTATTAATTAACACCGAAAACACTGACTTAGGTTCGGTTTACAAAGCCACCCAACAGATTGTGAATGAACTGAAACAAGACATCGTGCCAGGCAATGATATTGAAATCATGGGACAAGCCGCCGCGATGGATGAAGCATACCGTGATTTGCTATTCGGCTTTTTACTGGCGGTGTTTTTTATCTACATCATCATGCTGTTTAACTTTGCATCGTGGATCATGCCTTTGGTCGCGTTATCCGGCGCGCCGATTGCCATTTCCGGGGCAATTATCGGCTTAATGCTTACTGGAACAACCATCAGTGTCCCGGCATTAATGGGCTTTATTATGGTCATAGGCGTATCAACCGCCAATAGTGTATTGGTCACCACATTTGCCCGCGACCAATGGGTCGCTGGTAAATCAGCGTTTGAAGCCGCCCGTGAGGCCGCTTCTACACGTTTAAGACCGGTATTAATGACGGCACTTACCATGATTATCGGTTTGTTGCCGATGGCTCTGGCACTGGGTGAAGGTGGTGAACAAAACGCACCATTGGCCCGCACCGTTATCGGTGGTTTGATGCTGGGTACCTTTGCCTCACTATTTTTAGTGCCATGGACTTTCAGCATGATCATGCAATTTATTAAACGTCCTCAGCCTATCAAGCTGCCGACAATTTGAGGATCTCACGATGCCAACATTAACAAAGACAATCTTAGTTGCCGCCGTCATCGCTGTGCCTTTGTGGTTTTATGTTCAGCCCGAAACTGAAGCGAATATTGAACAACCCGCCACTGCCCCGGAGATTCTCTCCGTGCGTGTAGCACAACCACAATCAATATCCAGCTATCAACCATTAGTATTTAACTCCCGCGTGGAAGCCATTGAACAATCCGATATTTTTGCCCGGGCAGATGGTTATGTTGAAAGCCGCCACGTGGATATTGGTGATGAAGTTAAGCAAGGCGACTTGTTAGCCAAATTGTCTTCTCCTGAGTTGGAACAGGAAATTCTGCAAGCCAAAGCCGAAATCAATCGGCAGAAAGCCATGTTGGATCTGACCGAAAAAGTGGCCAAGCGTTATACCAATCTGCGGGATTCGGGTGCCGTCAATGCGACCGAAGTCGATGAACGTGAAGCTGAATTGGCCGTTGCCAAAGCGACATTAGCCACTTATCAGGCACGTCTTGAGCAGTTGGAAAACGAATTTGCTTACACCGAAATCGTTGCACCATTTGATGGCATTATCACTCGAAGATTAGCCGAGCGTGGTAATCGAATTACCCGTAATGATGCGATGCCTTTATTTCGCATCAGTCGCACTGACCAGTTACGCGTGATTGTAGATATTCCGCAAACCCAGTTATTTATTATTGACCAGCAACAAGCTGCACAACTGACCTTGCCGGATTTGGGCAATCAGCAAATTGATGTGCCTATTTCACGTGTTTCGCGTGAAGTAAATCGCGAAACTGGCACCATGCGAGTGGAATATCTACTGGAAAATGCCGAGCTGAATCTGCCGGCTGGTTTGAGTGGTGAACTGGCAATACAGGTTCAGGAAAGAGCTGATGCAGTTCGCATTCCGGTCAATGCGCTGAAAACCATTCAAGGTAAACCATCTGTGATGCTGGTCAACGCGGATAATCAGGTTGAAGTCAAAACCGTTCGTGTAGGTCGGCTGGATAATAGTGAAGTGGAGATTTTGTCGGGACTTATCACCGAAGATCGGGTGATTCTTAATCCGAACGCCAGATTGGCTGAAGGTGTAAAGGTCAACGTTGCAGATTAAAAATAATCAGGCCCACTTCAAAAGTGGGCCTGCACCTGCCTAATTAAATTCGGCCAGTCAGTAATAAAATCAGCAACATTATCACCAATACACCGATTAAACCGGTCGGGCCATAGCCCCAGTTTCGGCTATGCGGCCATGAAGGAATTGCGCCGATCAATAACAAAACCAGAATAATTAATAAGATAGTACTTGTAGTCATGATCATTCCCTCTCATTTAAAAGATCACCATATAAACAAAAGCTAATAGCGTCTGTGCGTTGGCGTACCAATCATCAGTTAATAACTTTTAAGCCGCTTACTGCATGATCCGTTTATAGGTTTGTTTATCAATCTGATAACAACTGCAGGCAGATGCCTCCAATCCCTTTGCATCCAGAATGGTCATATTGCCCCGGTGGTAATTAATCAACTGCTTTTTGTGCAGCGCTGTGGCCGCCCGGGTAATACCCACACGACGCACACCAAGCATATATGCCAGAAATGCCTGAGTAATTCGAAACTCATTGGATTCAGCTCGGTCACGCGTCATCAACAGCCAGCGTGCCAGACGTGCTTCGACTAAATGAAATCGGGTGCAGGCGGCAGTCTGGGATAGCTGCACCACACTGACATAAAGATATTTTTTTAACATCGCTTCCAGCACTGGGCTATGTTTAATCTGCTGCTGCAAATCAGCCACGGAAATACGTAAGGCCTGCCCTGCCCCCTGTACTAATGCATGCAAAGGCGCAGTAGTAACACCCAACACCAGGGTATTACCCAACATGCCTTCATTGCCGACCAGTCCTACTTCCAGGTTTGAACTTGCATCGACCGGTACGGTTAATGAGATAAAACTATGATTGGGAAACCATGCGTATTCAAGAGGCTCGCCTGGTTCAGTCAGGGTTTCATTAAACACCAACTCTACAAGCTCACATTCGGCCATCAGCCGTTTTCTTTCAAGTGCAGGTAAATCAGTAATCAGGTGGTTGATTGATTGGCTATCAAGACTTAGCAATGTGGATACTCCAGTTATTGCTGTTATAACAACACTGAAAGCTTTGTGTCATTACGGAGCTGTACTCTACGCTTATTCGAGAAGCTTCGTCTTGATGATTGGTTGTGTCTGTCTGCCAGCCCACACTAGGGCTTGTTGCTCTTTCATCTCCAGCACTGCTGGCGGCTATTTTTGTGTCCGACAAGGCGGAAAGCACGCAGTGTAGCTTTTCTACATAAGTGATTGACAAATGAGTCTGGAACTCATTTGAACAGCTTAGCTGGCCGCGTAGCGGTGAAATACAGGGATGTATTTCATACAGCCAAAATAGTCCCAACCCTTCGGGTTGTGACTGAAAAAGCGCTACTCTGCGTTGCTCGTCACTTATTTAGAATAACTACAAAAACGTCAGGAACGTTTTTGAGCGTAAGCCCCAAAGGGGTGAGATACATGGATGTATCTCACAAAAGGCGCTCCTCGTGCCTTGATTGACGCTTTTTCAGCTCACAACAGAGGCGGATATGAAAGAGCAACAAGCCCTAGTGTGGGCTGGCAGACAGACACAACCAATCATCAAGACGAAGCTTCTCGAATAAGCGTAGAGTACAGCTCCGTAAT
>JAMCRH010000042.1 GCA_023380515.1 Gammaproteobacteria bacterium
GCGGATCTTACCAAACAGCAAATTCGGGTAAATAGGCAGAGAAATCCGCGGCTTTCGCGATTAAAATCGCCTGCACACGATTGCTCACCTTAAGTTTACGGAAAATGGCGGAGACATGAGATTTAACCGTCGCTTCGCTCACGTGTAAGGCAAAGGCAATTTGCTTATTGGAAGCACCGTTAACCATTTCGCGTAAAACCCGAATTTGCTGTTTGGTAAGATCCGCAAGCGACACGATGGGCTGCTCAAGCGCTGGCGGACTGGTCTTGGCCGACAAGTTTGTTGTGCTGGCACGAAAACTGCCAGCGGGCAAATAGATATTCCCAGCAAGAATTTGTTCAATCGCTTGTGCTAATTCCGAGCGCTCGCTCGCCTTGGAAATATAACCAATGCAGCCTAACGCCATAGCTTCAAGAACAACATGCTTATCGTCTTCTGCGGAGAGCATGGCGACGGCTAACGTTGGGTATTTGGCAAGAAGTTGCGAGACCCCCTCTAAGCCATTCATGCCGGGCATATTGAGATCGAGAAGCACTAAGTCAACCGCGGGCTCGTCAGCTAATCGGGTAAAAACCTCACTCAGATTTGCGGCGTCGAGTAAGGTTGCTTGTGGAAAATGCCGGTGGACCACATCAGCGAGTGCGTCACGATAAAGCGGGTGATCGTCAGCAATTAGGAGCCGGAACATGATTGCGTCTCCTTCTGGCGCTGCATATGTTGCATCAGAGCTTTGAGCTGGGCTGGTTTCACCGGCTTGGCCAAGAACTGCAGACCGAGTTTACGCGTTTCTGCTTTTAAATCTGGGTCTCTGACTGCGGTCACCAAGGCTCCCGGTACGCGGTTTGGCCAAATGTCACTCAATGCTTGCCAGAGCGTTAAGCCGTCGCCGTGTTCGCCTAGTTGATAGTCCAGTAACACGCCGTCCGGCGCAGGGTTTTCTGCTGCCCATGTTAGTGCTTCCTGCGGGGTGGTGAACTGAATCGGATGGCAGTCCCACTTATGCAGCAGCGCTTCTAGAGCTTTAAGGTTCTCGGGGTCGTCATCAACACAGAGAATTTTCAGACCGTCGTAAGCCTGATTTGAGCGTTCAGGCCGCACACGCGGAATGACCATAGCGGCTGAGCCGAGAGGCACGAGCACGGAGAAGCGACTGCCTTGACCGAGTGCAGATTTAATCTCCAATGGGCAGTTTAGCTGTTCAGCCATGCGTTTGGCGACACTCAGACCTAAACCCACGCCGCTAATCGAACCTTGATGCAAACGAATAAAGGCCTCGAAAACTTCTTCGTGTTTTTGCTCTGGAATACCCGGGCCGCTGTCCCAAACCGCGAGTTCGGCATGGTCGCCATGTTTGCGAACGGTTAATAAAACACGACCGCTTTCGGTGTACTTCACCGCATTTGACAGGAAGTTCTGCACAATTCGCCGCAAATAAGTGGGGTCGGTATAGACGGTTAAATTGCGCAGTCGCGCTTTAAACTGCAGGTCTTTTTGTTCTGCCAGTACGGCATACTCAGGTACTAATGGCCCGAGAATGGTATTCAGGTCAATGTGCTTGAGTTGCGGCTGCATCGCCCCTTGTTCCATTTTGGCAATAGACAACAGTGCCGAAAGTAGATGCTCAGTGGAGTCGAGCGCATTATCGACTTTGTGAATTAAGCCCTGATTCTTGCCATCGAGTCGCTCGTGGTCAATTGCCGACAAGTAGAGCCGCGCGGCGTTCAGCGGCTGCAAAATGTCGTGACTAGCTAATGCCAAGAAACGCGTTTTACTGGCGTTGGCATTTTCCGCTTCAGCTTTCGCAGCTTGCAACGCGATTTCGATTTCCCGCCGCCGATCGATTTCCTCGGTCAGCTCACGGTTAATTTCCCGCACTTCGTCGGTGCGACTGCGAATCCGCGCTTCAAGGTCGATATTCGCATCTTCGAGTGCCTGCTGAGTTTCAATGTGCTCTGTGACGTCGGTAAAACTGGTAACGAACCCACCGTTAGGCAGCGGGTTACCGACCATTTCAATAACGCGCCCGTCGGAGCGACGACGAATAAAGCGATGTGGTGAGCCAATTTGCATGTAGTGCAAACGTTTATTCACTAACTCTTCGACTTCACCAACACCACATTCGCCGCGTTCGGCGTTGTAGCGAATCAGATCAGCGATAGGACGTCCTGGCTGCACCATACCGTCAGGGTAATCAAAAAGCTCGAGGTAGCGTCGGTTCCAGACCACCAGGCGCAAGTCTTTGTCGACCACTGAAATACCTTGGGCAAGATTCTCGAGCGAGCTATACATGATCGACTGTTGGGTTTGCAGCGCCTGCGTGGTGTCATCAAAGAAATGTACGACTTCTTCAAGATTCAGTTGGCGATTCTCAATCGCGGCATTCACCAACGAGCGGGCCGTGGCAGCCCCCAATACGCCACTAATGGCGCGTTCGGCGAAGTCGGTAAATTTAGCATCGGCAATGCCGTCACGATCAAGTTGGCGATGACGTTGGTAACTTTTGAGTAGCTCTTCGCAGCGATGGGCGCCAAGAAACGTCTCCATCAATAAGACTAAGTCAGCGACGCGCGTTTGTTGCGGTCGTTGCGGGCCAACATTGTTATAGCTACTGCGCGGTTGCACAAATGCGGTGGCTTGGATTTTGTCGACCAAAGCGGGCACCGACAAATAGCTAAAGACGACGTAACCGGCAATGTTTGCCGCCATCGCAATCAGCGTGCCGTGGGTGATAATGGTGTCGGCTTGCTCTGGCGGAGACTGTGTTAGTGGCAGCAGAATCGCAATCAGCCAAGTGACCATCCCTGCGATCAGGCCCCAGTAAACGCCCTGAGCATGACCGCGGCGCCAATACATACCGCCAATAATTGCCGGGAGTAGCTGTAACACGACGGAGAACGCCAACAGGCCAATGCTGACTAAGTTTAAACGCGCAAACCAAAGGTGATAGCAGGCCCAGCCGAGCACTAAAACGCTGACAATGGCATAGCGACGGACGCGAATTAGTCGCCGTGAAAACCGATGGGGCTGTGGAATTTTCTGACCTTCGCGGGTCAGCCAAACGGGCATGACGACATCGTTACTGATCATGGTGCTGAGCGTTAAGGTAGCAACAATGACCATGGCCGTCGCGGCCGATATACCGCCGATATAGACCACAATCGCGAGCCAAGTTTGGCCATTCACGTAAGGAATCAATAATGGAAATACGGAGCGTTCGTCTGGTAGACCGTTATAGCTGCCGAGTAGCTGTGTGCTGGTGATCGCCAGAACGGCAATGGCTGCAGAGGTAAGCAGCAAGTACACCGGAAACAGCCAGCGGGCTGTTTTCAGGTGCGACAAGTGGACGTTATCGACAACGGTAACGTGGAACTGACGCGGTAAACAGAGGATGGCACCAGCAGCCATCGCCAGTTGAATGAAAAACTCTGCGTTTAATGCTTGCCAACCCCAACTACTACTGAGCTGCAGGCTTTCAAGCTGAGCAGTGATGGTCAACACGCTGTCGCTACGAAATGCCACCCACGCAAAGACGGCAACACCAAGCAAGGCGACGAGCTTGACCGTCGACTCAAAAGCGATGGCAAGCATCATACCGCTGCGATACTCGGTGACATCCAGTCGTCGAGTACCAAAAACGATGGCAAATGCAGCCATCAGCAAGGCGACAATCAGTTCTTTTAGCGAGCCGCCAGTGACTTCCGGCGGCATACCACTGAGGACATTAAAGCTAATACCGACCGCTTTCAGCTGCAGCGCAATGTATGGAATCACCGCAGCGGCTGCAATAATCGTGACCACCAACGCCATTTTGTGGTTTTTACCGTAACGCGAGGCGATAAAGTCAGCAATAGACGTGATGTTTTGCCGCTTACTGACGGCGACGAGTTTGGTCACGACCGGTAACCCAAACACATACAGCAACACCGGGCCGAGCAGTATGGGCAAGAAACTCCAGCCACCGTCAATGGCATTCCCAACCGCACCATAATAGGTCCAGGTTGTACAATAAATAGCCAAAGATAGGCCGTACACCCACGGATGCAAGCTAATTTTGTAGCCTAACGAATGTTTGCGTTCACCCCACAGGGCAATAAGAAACAGCAGCGCAATGTAGCCCAGCGCAGATGCAATCAGAATCCAGATCATGTCAGTTGTTATGTCATTGATGGAATATTCACGGTTCACTGTGGCGTATTAGAAGACGCTCGTCAATCCGCTATTCATACTTCTTAATCCGATCATGGCGATATTTTGTCGTACCCGTCGAGGAGACCATCACCTTAGCAACAGACTGTTCAATAGATTCACGTAAGCCCTTAAAAAGACGCACTTCTTGTGATTGTCCGAGATAATCGAGAATGCCTTCACCGAGTTGCTCAATAATTTCTCTCGCTTTGCGAATTCGATATCCCTTGCCTTCTGCTAAACGCAGCAGAGTTGTTCGTTCAGGAAAGGATTTACTGTCAGCAAGTTTTAAAGCCAGTTTATTATCGATGGCTTCGTAAATAAGTGTGTGAGTGATATCGAATGGGGGCGATACATAGATATCGCTCATGTCTGGCAAGTACTGCAACGCAAAGTTCTTCAGATGAGCATCGCCATTACCAATCAGACAGTTAAAGACAATGTATCGATACATTTTTTCGACTTCGGTTTGGCTATTCGTGTAAAGAAGCGTTGCACGCAAAAGTGATTCATAGCTACCTGAATATTTTGCGTCGGGGTCATTTGGCTTCTTCATCAGTGTGGTGAAGTCCTCGTACCCAAGTTGGCCTCCAGTACTTGACGTGTCGAATCGCTCGACCACATAGGTTTCCAAATTATCCGCCAAATAGGTTTTCGGTGGATTAAGTCCGCACCAACGCGCTGCTTCCATACAGACGAACTCATTAACGGTAAGTAAGGGAAATTCTTCAGCATACGTTTTGACAATGATGTCGCGTTGCTCAACCGTTCGATCCGTCGCAAGAGGTTTGCTGCTAGGCACGCTCACTTTTGGCTGAACGCCTGCTAATGAGTTGCGCAAGTAATACTTCTCTAGCAATTGCGGGAATAGCGGTTCGGGACTGTTGTAAGACAAGATATCCTTGAGTGCTATGGACTCGGTTACGGGTAGTTGAATCTCGCTTTGATAAGACAGCATGCCAATACCTTGCTCTCCTTGCAGTGCGAGGAGATACATGTCGTCTACTTTTGCGTATCTAGCCAATCTTTCGGCAATAAATCGACGATTAAAGCCTTCAGGTAGGTTCTGCGAGAAGATGGGATGCAGGCTTCCTGATGAGTAGCCATCCAATCCCTTTTTTGTCATCGTGAGCGAGATGTGGTGTTTTTCTTGCGTAGGCTGAAAATGGTGGACAGAACCATGCGTTAGAAGACCAGCGTCAATGTCGCCGATACATACTTTAATATGGGTGATTTTTGCAGGTAGCTGAGGTCGCCCATTATCAAAGGGAGTCATGATTCATCCTCCGAAAACAAGGAATCAATGTCGTCCCAGTTCGGTAAGCGATGTGTCTTGCTAGACACATCAAATTGCAAATCGACGCCATCGAGTAGGCGCTCGAAGATATCGAAAGAGCCGCTAAAGCGCCCATTTTCGATTTCAGAAATCGTTGACTTGTGAACACCGGTCAGCTCTGATAACGCTTGTTGGGTGTATCCTAATTCCTTTCTACGCTCGCGAATTGCGTAACCGATCTCGATTCGTGTTGCCATCTTGCCACCATTAATGTTCGCCTATTGATAAACATTATAGTCAAAATATTAAAAGTTTACTATATGGCGAATTTTTTATGCGAGTAGCGACTCCATAATGAAAAAATGACTGATTATCCATGGCGTTGTTACAACACAATTCATCAGTCTTCTTAACAAATAATTCACCTATTAGACTAACGTCCAATTTCCTCATTGCCATTTCTCTACGATGCTTGTTATCGACAAAAAGGTAGAACTACTCAAATAAGAGTAGCGCCAACAAACATACGTGGAGGAAATCACATGGCATTTGAATCGCAAGATCATGCCAAAGCCTACTGGAAAGAGAACCTGTCGTTGATGGTCAAGCTATTGGCTGTTTGGTTCACGGTCTCCTTTGGGTTCGGTATTATTTTGGTGGACTGGCTGAATCAGTTCTCCTTCTTCGGCTTTAAGTTGGGTTTTTGGTTTGCCCAACAAGGCGCAATTTACACCTTTATCGTGCTGATTTTTGTGTACATCGCACAAATGAACAAGCTCGATAAAAAATATAAAGTCGACGAGGAGTAAGCAATGGATATCAAAACACTGACGTTTATCGTCGTCGGCGCTACGTTCGCCCTCTATATCGGTATTGCGATATGGGCGCGTGCTGGTTCAACAACTGATTTCTACGTTGCTGGCGGTGGTGTGCCTCCAGTTGCGAACGGTATGGCGACAGCAGCAGACTGGATGTCAGCAGCATCGTTTATTTCCATGGCTGGTTTGATTTCCATGCTCGGTTATGACGGTAGTGTCTACCTGATGGGCTGGACCGGTGGTTACGTGCTTCTGGCACTCTGTTTGGCACCGTACTTGCGGAAATTTGGTAAGTTTACCGTGCCGGACTTTATCGGTGACCGTTATTACTCGCAAACTGCGCGAACGGTTGCGGTTATTTGTGCCATCTTGGTGTCGTTTACCTACATTGCTGGCCAAATGCGTGGCGTCGGCGTGGTCTTTAGTCGCTTCTTAGAAGTTGATATCACCACCGGCGTTCTGATTGGTATGGCCTTAGTGTATTTCTACACGTTACTGGGTGGTATGAAAGGGATTACCTATACCCAGGTTGCGCAATACTGTGTGTTAGCGTTTGCCTATACCGTGCCAGCAGTGTTTATTTCAATGCAAATGACCGGCCACTTCTTACCGCAAACAGGTTTCGGTGCGACATTAGCTGACGGTTCGGGTATGTACATGCTTGAGCGTCTTGATGGTCTGTCGCAAGAGCTCGGTTTTGCTGCGTATACGGAAGGGACTAAGTCCGGTATCGATGTCTTTGCCATTACCATGGCACTGATGGTAGGTACCGCAGGTTTACCGCACGTGATTATTCGTTTCTTCACCGTACCGAAAGTGAGTGATGCGCGGAAATCAGGTGGTTGGGCATTAGTCTTTATTGCAGTGGTTTACACCACAGCACCGGCAATTGCGTCAATTACCAAAGTGAACATTCTCAACACGCTGAACGGTCCTGAGCAGCAAGGTGTCTTGTATGAAAACGCACCAAGCTGGGTGACCAACTGGGAACTTACCGGCTTAATTGAATGGAATGACCACAACGAAGACGGTCGTATGTTCTACTCAGCCGACGAGCGTAACGAAATGCGCGTTGATGCCGACATTATCGTACTGGCCAGCCCAGAAATCGCCAACCTACCAAATTGGGTGATCGCATTGGTCGCCGCAGGTGGTGTTGCAGCGGCGCTGTCGACCTCGGCAGGTCTACTCTTGGTAATCTCCAGTTCGGTGTCCCATGACTTAATGAAACGAACCTTGATGCCCAATATATCCGACCGGCAAGAGTTGCTTTACGCACGAATTGCGGCAGGTGTTGCGGTGGTGATCGGCGCTTGGTTCGGTATTAATCCACCCGGATTCGTGGCGCAGGTGGTCGCCTTCGCGTTCGGTCTGGCAGCCGCCTCGTTCTTCCCTGCGATTATTATGGGTATCTTCCATAAACGTATGAATAGCTCGGGAGCGATTGCCGGTATGGTTGTCGGTGTGGTCTTCACCTTGTCATACATCATTTACTTCCGCTTTATTAACCCAGCGGCAGATACCCCAGACAACTGGTTATTCGGTATCTCGCCAGAAGGGATTGGTACACTGGGTATGATTCTGAACTTTATCGTCGCGTTAACCGTGCTGAAGTTCACGAAAGACGCACCAGAAGAGATTCAAGAACTGGTTGAATCGATTCGTTATCCGAAAGGTTCAGGTGCTGCGACTCACCACTAAGGTCGAGCTGCAAAACCCGTGACGATTGGAAGCCCCGTGGTATCAGTGCCATGGGGCTTTTTTTCTCACAAGCTTTTGTTTTATCAGGCAAACAAGCTAGACTGAAAGAAAGCTCGGCGAGGCCGACGCAAGGATTAAGCAATGACTGCAGACAGTGCCGATATTCGTAGTTTTTTAATGCAAACGCCGCCATTCGATGGTCTTGAAGCGGAGCAGTTACAGCTTGCGCTCGAAAAGCTGCAAGCCGTGTATGTATGTCACGATAACCGCAAAGAAATCATGCAACCGGACGTGCATCAATTGTATTTGGTGCGCTCTGGTGCCTATGACCTCGTCGACAAGGACGGGCAGCATTTAGACCGCCTGGAACCCGGTGACTTATTTGGCTACCCGTCGTTATTAACCGGGCGGAAAATCACGAATCAACTGCAAGTGATCGCCGATGGGATTATTTGGCAGTGGCCGGAGAGTGTATTTAACCAATTACGACGGCAAAACCAAAACTTCGAGCGTTACTTTGTCAACGCGCATGGTCAGCGCTTGCTCGCAGAGCAAGGGCAGAAGCGCGGCGCTGATTGGAGTGAAAAGCGTATTGCCGAGGTAATTAACCGCACGCCCATTCAAATTCACAGCCAAGCGACTATTCGTGAAGCGGCCCAGCTGATGTCGGCCGAACGGGTGTCTTGTTTACTGGTGGTTGATGAGCAGCAATTGCGCGGCATTGTCACCGATCGCGATTTGCGTAACCGAGTCGTGGCGGCTGGGTTAAATGTCGATATTGCGGTGGCGGCGGTAATGACCCCAGCACCGGCGGTGGTGTACGGCGACCAAAGCCTGTTTGATGCTCTGACCACTATGAGTCAGAGTAATATCCACCACTTGCCAGTATTGGACGGTAACGATGTGCCGATCGGCGTCATGACCAATACGGACTTGATGCACCAACAGCGCAGCGAACCTGTGTTACTGATTAGCGCGTTATTTAAAGCGGCAAGCCGCGAAGCGCTAGTGGAAGAGGCGGCAAAAGTGCCTGACTACTTACGCAGTTTCGCCGGCCGCGTGAAAGACATTAGCATGATCGGACGCTTGCTTAACTCACTCACCGACAGCATGACGCGCAAACTCATTCGCCTCTACGAACAAGAGCACGGTAGTGCCCCAGCAACGTATGTTTGGTTGGCATTTGGCTCGCAAGCGCGCGGTGATCAGACGCTCGGCTCCGACCAAGACAACGCTTTGTTACTGGCTGATGAAGTTAGCGACGGCCAACGTGAATGGTTTGCGGGCATGGCTAAGTTCGTCAATGAAGGCTTGGCCGATTGCGGCATTCGCTTGTGTCCTGGCGACATTATGGCCATGAACCCGAAATGGCGCATGAACCAAATCGAATGGCGCGAGCAGTTTATGAAGTGGATTCGTTCGCCGACCCCCCAGGCGATTATGCATTCGATGATCTTCTTCGATAGTCGGCCGGTTGCGGGCAATAATGCGCTGTATCGGCGTCATCGTGAAGAAATCGCCAAATTAGCAAAACAAGACATGTTTCTTGGCAATATCGCCCGCCACATTGGCGAGCTGAATGTGCCGCTTGGCTTGTTTAATCGCTTTCGAACCAAGAGCGAAGGCGACTTTGACTATATCGATATTAAAAAGCAGGCGATTGCCATTCTGAATGACATCGTGCGCCTATATGCGCTTGCGGCGGGGCTAACGGTTCCGTCGACGCCAGGTCGGTTAGAGCAGCTGAAAGGTAGTAGCTCATTAAGTGACAAGGACAATCAAAACCTACTCGAAGCTTGGCAGTTTTTGACACAGCTGCGCATGAACGCGCAAATGTATCGTCAAGAAGGGTCGAAGATTCCAGCCAACTCGGTTGACCCTGAAAGTTTGTCAACGCTGCAGCGCCGCCAATTGAAAGCGGCCTTTAAGGTAATTAAAGACTGCCAACAAGGAGTGGCCTTTAAATTTGGCCGCAATATGTAAGTGCGAAGGAATGTAGACGCGGAGGACCGAGCATGATGGAACGAATTGCGCGCTGGCAGCATCGACGGCAACCTTGGCAACGTGGCAAGTGGTTAGTGGTGGACATCGAAACGAATGGTTTGGATGCAAGAAAAGACGCGATGCTGAGTATTGCTTGGGTGCCGCTGCGGCCGCCGGTGATTGCGTTCGACGAGCACGGTTATCATGTGGTGAAGTCCACCGAAGGTCTGTCGCAAGCGGCAGTTGTGCATCAGTTGTCGTCGGCAGACTTGGCCGCTGGCGCACCTTTAGCTGAGGTGATGCAGGGGTTCATGGCAGCAGCGCAAGGTGCCATACTCGTGGCCCACAATGCTCGTTTTGATCTTGAAGTGTTGCAGGTGGCCGCGCAGAAAATCGACCAACCGACTTGGAGACCGCATGGTGTTTATTGCACGTTGCAGGCAGAACGGCGACGTTTGCTACGCAGCCAAACTGAGCTGCAGCAGGGCGCATTAACCTTAGCTGCGAGCCGGGCGCGTTACGGGTTACCCCCTTTTTATGGCCACCATGCGCTGAATGATGCATTGGCCTGTGGTGAATTGTTTTTGGCCCAAGCCTATCGTTTTGCCTCGGGGCACCATCCTACTGTCGCGGCTTTGCTCAAATCTGGGCGCTAGTGCTGTGGTTTTAAGGCCGCATTGAAAAATTGCTGCAATTTTATGCGAAATGCGTATACTGCTAACATAATCATAACAATAAAGCTTAGCTGAAGTTGTATGCTCGCTGCAAAACGGCGGTAAGAGGGCGTTGTGACCATTCGAAGTTATCAAGTAGAGCAACTCATTCGTGATGTCATGGATGAAGTCGCCGCAGAAACAGGCCGAGAAGAGCTTGGCGTGATAGAAGGCAATACGATTCTAAGTGACAGTGGCTTAGACTCGCTCGGTTTTGCTATTTTAGTTGCTCGACTCGAGCAAAAAACCGGTTACGACCCATTCTCGCGTTTACCCGCGGAGCAATTTCCCCATACCTTTTCTGAACTCGTTGCCGTCTATCAGCGAGAACTTTAAACCTATCCCAATGTGTTTCTAGAAGGAACCTGTGCATGCGTAAGTGGCTTTTGGCAGTCAGCGGTGTGGTAGCAGCGGTTGGACTCTTTGGTTGTAGCTCGGCATTTATGAATTATAACGACGCCGCGACATCGTCGAGCAGCTTAGTGAGTTTTCTCTATCCCGACGAAAAGTCGCGTGAAGTGTTGGAGCCGACTATTCCGACTTTATCGCTGCCACTGCGTGTGGGCGTGACTTTTGTGCCCGCGCAACGTAGTCATCGTGAAATTCCCCACGCCCAACAGATTGCGTTACTTGAGCAAGTGAAAACTGAGTTTGCGCAGTATGAATACATTGATCGAATTGAAGTAATTCCAAGCACTTACCTCAGTGGCGGCCAGGGCTTCACGACGCTTGACCAAGTTGCACGGTTATACAATGTTGATGTAATCGCGCTTGTTTCGCATGACCAAGTTGTGAATACCTTTGATCGGAAGAGCTCGCTGTTATATTGGACCATTGCGGGTGCATACGTGGTGAAAGGCACCGAAAATGAAGTGCAAACCTTTGTCGACACCGCGGTGTTTGACGTGCGTACGCGTAACATGTTGTTCCGGGCGCCAGGTGTTGCGACCACCGCAAATCGGACAACCTTAGTTGAAGCGAGTGCTGAGCTTAGCGCACAACGCAGCGAAGGCTTCACCCTTGCGGTTGAACAAATGAACGAGAATCTTAAGTTTGAATTAGCTCGCTTCGAAGACCGCGTGAAAAACGAGAAAATTGCGCGGGTTGAACGTCGCAGTGGTTATTCGGGTGGTAGTTTTGGCACGAGTTTATGGGCAGCGTGGTTGGCGTTGTTGGCGGCATTTGCAGTGCGGCAGTGGCGAGTACGTCGCTGTCGTTAAAGGCAAATCGTTAAAGGCAAACTACAGATACAAAAAAACCGCCAGTAGGCGGTTTTTTCGTTAGTGCTTCGCAACTCGATGCAATTAAGCAGAAAGTGCCTTGATCTGAGCAGACAAACGGCTCTTATGACGAGCAGCTTTGTTCTTGTGGATCAGACCTTTGGTCGCGTAGCGGTCGATAACCGGAGTCAGAACAGCGAATGCCTGCTGTGCCTGAGCCTGATCACCGGCAGCGATAGCTGCTTGAACTTTTTTGAGGTAAGTGCGCATCATTGAGCGGCGGCTGGCATTGTGGCGACGGTTTTTTTCCGCCGTAATCGCGCGCTTCTTCGCAGACTTGATGTTAGCCAAGGTGAAACTCCTGATAATTCGTAAACTTGTGCCGGACTTTTTAAGGCCGAGGATCATGCCTCTTTTGCGATTAAAAGTCAAACGGATTCGATGAAAGATTGTGCGCGGATATTACGGATCTGGACGGTGAAAAGCAACCATTTTATGATAATCTGCTAAGCAATTTATTTTTGCGCGGTTTTTTCGCGCTTTAGCCAGCGACACGCAGGGACTTCGTGACTACACAAACAAACCAATCTGACTTGCCACCGAAAAACAAGGCACCTGCACCGCGACTTCTTCGCTCTGGCCTGATTGTCAGTGTGATGACCTTTCTATCGCGCATCTTAGGACTGGTTCGCGACGTTGTCATTGCGGCACTGATGGGCGCAGGCGCCGCCGCCGACGTGTTCTTGTTTGCGAATAAGATCCCCAACTTTTTGCGTCGTTTGTTTGCCGAAGGTGCCTTTGCACAAGCGTTTGTTCCTGTATTAACTGAGTATCATCGGGGTAAAACCCTCGATGACACCCGTTTATTGATGGCGCGCGTTGCCGGTACCCTCGGTACGCTGGTCGGCATAGTTACTCTATTGGCGGTGATTTTTTCGCCAGTTGTCGCTGCATTGTTTGGTATGGGCTGGTTTATGGACTGGCTGCAAGGCGGCGAACAGGCAGAGAAATTTGAACTCGCGAGCTTATTACTGCGCATTACCTTTCCTTATTTGTTCTTTATTACCTTAACCGCACTGGCTGGTGCCGCGTTGAATGTGCTCGGCCGCTTTGGTGTCGCGGCCTTTACGCCGGTACTACTGAACGTGTCGGTAATTGTGGCTGCACTGTGGTTGGCACCCATGCTCGCACAACCGGAAATCGGCTTAGCCATTGGTGTGTTTGTTGGTGGTGTGGTGCAGTTTTTATTCCAAATTCCTTTTCTACGCCAAGCCGGTTTACTGGTGCGGCCGCGTTGGGGATGGCGCGACCCTGGGGTGGTGCGTATTCGCACGCTCATGATTCCTGCCTTGTTCGGCGTGTCGGTGAGCCAAATTAATTTGTTACTCGACACCGTCATTGCCAGTTTTTTACAAACCGGCTCGATTAGCTGGCTGTATTATGCGGATCGGTTATTGGAATTTCCGCTAGGCTTATTTGGTATCGCCATCGCCACTGTGATTTTACCGGCGCTGTCGGCGCGCCATGTCGACCAGTCGCTAGAGAAGTTTCAACAGACCCTCGACTGGGGTGTGCGCATGGTGGTCATGCTCGGTTTACCGGCAATGGCCGGCTTATTTGTTCTCGCTGAGCCTATGTTATTGGTGTTATTCGAACGCGGCTCGTTTACCCCGAACGACGCCTATTTATCGTCATTCGCATTAATGGCCTATGCCACAGGGTTACTGAGCTTTATGTTAGTGAAAGTGTTGGCGACTGGCTTTTTCTCGCGCCAAGACACCAAACGGCCAGTGAAATATGGGATTATCGCCATGGCGGCGAACATGGTGTTTAACATTATTTTGGCGATTCCGTATGGTTACGTTGGTTTAGCTTTAGCGACCGCAATGTCCGGTACCTTAAATGCCCTTTTATTAGGCGCGGTTCTGTATCGTGAAGGCGTATTACTGTTAAGCCGGCAGACTCGCGTGTTTATTCTGCAAGTATTCTTGGCCACCGTGGTGATGGTGCTGGCAGTGCTGTGGTTATTACCGTCACAAGCAGCATGGATTGAGGCCGCTTTTAGTCAACGTGCGATTTGGCTAGCGGGTTTAATCGCAGTGGGTGGCGTGAGTTACTTAGCTGCTTGGTTTATTTTTGGTGGCCGGCCGCGGGCAATTCGTGCGCGCTGATTTGGCAAACGGAAGGGTGCATGGTCATGGGGTTTGCAGTATAATCGCGCGCCTATGGAATTAATTCGTGGT
>JAMCRH010000043.1 GCA_023380515.1 Gammaproteobacteria bacterium
GTCGTCATAGCGTGTGAGTTCACTTTCTAATGCTTGCAGTTCGTCTGGAACGAGTATCAGCTCACCAGGCTTACTTTCACGAAATTTGTAAAAGTGCGTCAGGCCTTGGTCAACGATCGTCGCCGCTACAGACTGGCAGCCATAACAACACATGGGCTGTTCTTGGCCATCAATGGCGACACTCAGATCAACCCCACGAGGAACGGGTTGATGACAATGAAAACAAGCTGTTGAACTCACGCGCACCTACGACTTATTTATTTCGAGCGTTTTAAAACCTAGATTCCGTAATTCACCGGCAGAATAGCGATGCGTTGCGCCGCTGGTAAATGTATGTTTTGGCTCACACGCCATTCCCGATCAAAAGGCTCAATATCCATCCGCCAATGACCGCTGATTTCGCGCGGTAGCATGTGTCGGTAAACTCCGTCACCGCTTTGTGTCATGCGTAATTCAAAGTCGTACTGACGTGTTGTCGGGTGATAAAAGGTCACAACCAATGCAGATGCATCGTTTGGAGCGCCAGTGCGAAAATCTAATTCCAGGCTATCGCCACTAAATTGCGCATAGAAAGAGATATTGCGTTCTTCAGCAATGGCAACGCGTTTAAGCTGCAAGTTAATGCCACGCCCTTCATTATAGTAATCGTCAACGACCATCGAGATTGGATTTTTATAGATCAGAATAGCCGTCACAATACAGGCAGTAATGACAGCGAACTTCATAAAAATCATGTACCAAACCCAAGATACTTTGTACCAAGGGGTTTTTGAGGCGTTGTTGTTTAGCGGTTGTGTTGTCATATTGCTCTCGAGTTAAATAACAGAAAGCCCCGGATAACGGGGCTTCCTTGCCAGATAAGTGCAGTTATTTAATCAGCTAAGCTTAATACGTAGCCAGATAAAATCTTCACTTTGTCTTCACCCAGAATGTCTTTCCAAGCGGGCATGACGCCATTTCGTCCGTAACGCAGAGTTTCTGCGATGGCTCGCTCAGTTGCACCATAGGTCCAAACGTTATTGGTTAGGTCTGGGGCGCCAAGGGCAGGGTTACCTTTACCATCTTGTCCGTGACAGGCGGCACAAACCATCCACTGCTGCTCACCGGCACGCGCTAGGTCGCGGTCAACGATACGGCCACTCAGACTTAAGACATAGGCGGTCATTTGAGCGATACCTTGCTCACCTAACTGGTCACCAAATGCTGGCATTGCACCTTGACGGCCATCCATGATGGTTGTGTGGATTTGCTGGGCAGAAGAGCCCCAGTTAAACACGCCGTCAGTTAAGTTCGGGAAGCCTTGAGCACCACGTGCGTCAGACCCGTGACACTGTGCACAGTTCTGTAAGAACAGACGTTGGCCGATGCGAAGCGCATCGCGGTCCTGAGCAATTTCTTCAATATCCATGCTGGCATATTGTTGGAAAATAGGCCCGTAGACTTCATCAGCACGTTCACGCTCACGGTCATATTGAACATTGAAGCCTGCTTCACGCGCGTCGATCTTCGCTTGACGTGATTCATCTAACGACAAGACAAACTGATTCGCACTTTGCCATTTGAATAAACCTGGGAAATTACCTAAGCCAGGGTAAAGGATTAAGTAAAGCAGACCCCAAGCCAAGCAAATCCAGAACAGAACGGTCCACCAGGTCGGTAGTGGGTTGTTGAGCTCGATGATCCCATCGAACTCATGCCCCATACTTTCGCCTTCTTCGACGTCCGTAAAGTTTTTCATGTTCCACCAGAGTAATAGCGCGATAGCGACCAATGACCCCAAAGTAAGAACGATAATCCACCAACTCCAGAAGCTACTCATTGTTATCTGACTCCTGCTGTGAGCGTTTGACGTTGTCTTTCTTATCTTCATCGAAGATTGAGTTTGCGTCGTGCTCAAATTTATCTTTATTCTTCGGCCAAAATGCCCAGACAATCACAATAATGATGACGCCGAACACTAATGCCGTGTGAATTGCTTGAAAACCAGCACCCATGATTACCTCAACGCGGTTCCTAAGGATTGCAGATAGGCGATTAACGCTTCCATTTCTGTTTTCCCTTGGACAGCTGCTTGTGCGCCTTCGATGTCTTCGTCGGTATATGGGACACCTAAGGTACGGAATGCGCTCATTTTACGAGCAGTTAACCGACCATCTAAGGTGTTCTCTGCGAGCCAAGGATAGGCTGGCATGTTCGACTCTGGGACAACAGCGCGTGGATTAACTAAGTGCACATAATGCCACTCGTCACTATAACGGCCGCCGACGCGAGCGAGATCAGGTCCGGTACGTTTAGAGCCCCACAAGTGTGGATGTTCCCAAACGTGCTCACCAGCAACTGAATAGTGGCCGTAACGTTCTGTTTCTGCACGGAATGGACGAATCATTTGCGAATGACAACCGGCACAACCTTCACGGATGTAGATGTCACGACCTTCCAGTTCCAGAGCAGTGTATGGACGCAAGTTCTTCACTGGCTCCTGCATCTGCTTTTGGAACAGGAGAGGGGTGATCTCAACGAGACCACCAATTGAAATTGCGATGATTGAAAAAACCGCGAACCAGCCGACGTGCTTCTCGACTTTCTCATGTTTATTTTTGCTCATGATTTAGCCTCCTTTACGCCGGTTGAGCAGCAGCTAATGGCTCACTGCTACGAACTTTGTCGGAACGAACAGTTTTCCAAACGTTGTAACCCATAATCAACATACCTGCGACTACGAATACACCGCCAACGAAGCGAACGAAATAGAACGGATAGGACGCTTCTAAACTCTCGACGAAACTGTAAGTTAAGGTACCGTCTGAGTTTACTGCACGCCACATCAGACCTTGCATAACGCCGGAAATCCACATCGCGACGATATAAAGAACAACACCAATTGTATGCAACCAGAAGTGCATGTTAATCAGCTTG
>JAMCRH010000044.1 GCA_023380515.1 Gammaproteobacteria bacterium
GCTGTCGCATTATCAACAAACGAAGAATATGTTGGTCAGCTATGGCACTAACCCAATGGGCTTCTTCTAAGCCGCTTGGCAAGAATGGAGAGAAGGAACAAGGACGTCGACAACGGGAGCTTTGAGCTCCCGTTTTTTTCGGCAGACGTTCAGGGTAGTATGAAGGGTAGAGTCACTTCGTTGGGAAACGTACAAGATGGACAAATCGATTGTCAGCGCTATGTCGGCAGCAAAAGATTCGGCAACCGCTGCCGAGGAATTGGCGACACAGCTCGGGAATAATAAGCTTGGCTTTATTCTCTTCTTTTGTTCGGCAGAATATGATCTGCCGGAACTTGCTGCCGCATTGGAAGAGCAGTTTCCACAGGTACCGAAAAGCGGCTGCACGACTGCTGGCGAATTGACACCCGCAGGTTATGCGCGCGGTCACATTGTCGCGCTCGGTTTTCACGCGAGTGATTTCCGTGTTGCGGTTGGCCCGATTCAAAATCTGACGGAGTTTGATTTGTTGCAAGCGCAGGAACTTATCGATAATTTATTGTTATCTGAGCCTGTGTATGGCGCACAGCAACGGCAAAGCTTTGCCTTGACCTTGTTCGATGGACTGTCGGCGCAAGAGGAAGTGGCGCTCTTCTCGTTACAAACGGCACTGGGGAAAATCCCGCATTTTGGCGGTTCCGCCGGTGATGATAATCAACTCACCGATACTTATATCTATTTCAACGGTAGTTTCCACACCAATGCGGCAGTGCTGCTGATATTTACCACTGCGCTGCCGTTCGAGGTGTTTAGTACCCATCACATGGAGCCGCGAACGGAAAAATTTGTCGTCACCGCTGCGAGCGACGATACGCGGACAGTCTACGAGTTGAACGCTGAGCCCGCCGCAGAAGCTTATGCTCAGTATGTGGGATGTGCGCTGACCGAGCTCGACGCGACGGTCTTTGCCATGCATCCGTTGGCGGTACGCATGGGTAATGAATATTTCGTTCGTTCGATTCAGCGCGTCAACGACGATGGCAGCTTAACTTTTTATTGCGCGGTAGGTGAAGGTGCGGTGCTCACTGCTATGGCGACGCAACCGATTTTACCGGATTTAGAACAGCGCTTTGCTGAGATCGAAAAAAGCATAGGCGAGCCATTGGTAACGATTGGCTGTGACTGCGTTTTGCGGCGGTTGGAATGTGAACAGCGCAATGAAGTTGCCGCTGCATCCGCATTCTATCGCCGCCATCAAGTACTCGGTTTTAACACTTACGGCGAGCATTTTAACGGCATTCATATCAATCAGACCTTTACGGGCGTGGTGATTGGGCGAGGTGAGGATGGCGTCTGAAACTGAGCTGCGGCATCAACTTGCTGAGCGGGAAGCAAAAATTGCTCGGCTCGAACGGATTAACCAAGCCCTGATGCAACGCATTGAGCAAGGCAGTTCGCCGCAGCTCAATGGTGTCCATTCGCCGTTTACCGCCTTTCAACATGCGGCAGTATTAGCAGAACAAGTTCGTGAGCGCACCCGAGAGTTGAAGCACAGTGCCGATGTGAGTAAACAGAAAGCCCTCGCTGAGAAAATGCTGCTGTTGCAGAACACGGTCGACAACCTATCGCAAGGTGTCGCGTTGGTGAATGGGCAAGGGCAACTTGAAGTTTGGAATGCAAAATTACTCGATTTGACTGGGCTAAGTCGCCGTCAACTTGGGCTAACCAATGACTTCCAAGCTTGCCTCATGAGGAGTGCCTTGTCACAACCACAGCAGATTTTCAGCCAAACACGAAGTGAACAGAAGTTACTGGACGGTCGAACCATTGCCGCTGAACGCCATCCTTTGCCAGATGCGGGTTATTTGTTGGCCTTAACTGATATATCAACCCACGTCGCCTATGCTGCGTCGTTAGCCGAAAGTGAGCGCTGGCTGCGTGCAATTACCGATAACGTACCTGCGATGATCGCCTACTTGTCAGCGAACGGCATATATGAATTTGTCAATCGCGGCTATGCAGAGTTTTATTTACAACCGGGACAAGAAATTCTCCAACAGCACATTACTGAAATCCATGGTGAATCAGGCTATCAGCGATTGCAGCCTTATATAGCCGAGGTGCTTAATGGTGACAATGTGGTGTTCGAAATTACGGAAACCAATATTCAGGGCGTGTCGCGGCATTTACTCAAGTCCTATGTGCCGAACCGCGATAGCGCCGGAAAAGTTTTAGGTTTCTTTGTGTTGAATCGCGATATTACCGAGCGAAAACGCACCTCAGAGGCGTTGCGCCAAGCGAATATATTACTTGAAAAGCGGGTGCAAGAACGCACAGCCGCACTCAGCCAAGCCAAAAACGAAGCAGAAATTGCGAACGCATCGAAATCGCAATTTCTTGCCGCAGTCAGTCATGATGTTCTGCAACCACTGAACGCTGCTCGTTTGTTTAATGGCGCGATGCTTGACCAGTCGTTAAGCCCCGAGGTGCGTGGACTGGCACAAAAAGCGGCGCGGTCATTGGATGACGTGGGCGACTTACTACGCACGCTGGTTGATTTGTCCAAATTAGATGCCGGTGCGCTCGCAGCTCAGGTTGAGGTCATTCCGGTCGATGCCGTATTAAAGCCACTCGCAGATGAAGCTGAGGCGATGCTGGCCAGTAAAGGCATTCGCCTGCGCTTGCAGTCTAGTCGTGACTGGATAATCACCGACAGTGCATTACTGACCCGTATTTTACGTAACTTCATTAGTAACGCTTACCGCTACACGCCTGCGGGTGGTGAGGTTTTATTGGGTTGTCGTCGCCGCGGCACTCAGCTCGAAATTCAGGTGCTCGATACGGGACCGGGTATCGCTGCAGACCAGCGAAAAAGTATTTTTCGAGAGTTTCATCGTTTGCCAGCAGCAGAGCATGAGCATGCTGGTGGCTTAGGTCTTGGATTAGCAATTGTCGAACGTCTAGCGCGGCTGCTTGATCATGTGGTGGATGTGAAGTCGAAGGTTGGGCGTGGCTCGATGTTTTCTATTCAGGTACCACGGCAGCAAGCAGATCAGAGCAGCGACCGACAAGCAAGAAGAGATGAACCGTCAGTTATTCCGAACACGATTCAAGAGCAGGGTCTCATTGGCGTCATCGATAATGATCCGGCGATTTGCCAAGCGCTCGAAAGTATCCTCAGCGGCTGGGGTTATACCGTGGTTTTGGCGCAGAATCGCGAGCAATTGGTGGCGCAGGATTTTTGGCAAGATCGCGAATTGCGGGCGGTGATTGTCGACTATCATTTAGGCGCAGATTTCGGCACCGATGTCGTCACCGAGCTGCTCCAACAGCGGCTCTCATCCGCACAGCCAGCGGTGCTATTACTCACGGCCAATCATAGCCAAGCACTGCAAGACCAAGCTCGAGAACTCGGTTTTGAACTGCTGCATAAGCCGGTAAGACCATTACAACTGCGAATGACCTTGCGGACTTTGTTTAGTCGGAGCAAATCTCGTTAATCGGGTAAATAGGCAGAGAAATCCGCGGCTTTCGCGATTAAAATCGCCTGCACACGATTGCTCACCTTAAGTTTACGGAAAATGGCGGAGACATGAGATTTAACCGTCGCTTCGCTCACGTGTAAG
>JAMCRH010000045.1 GCA_023380515.1 Gammaproteobacteria bacterium
GAGGCTAGCAGGCAGTCAGCATGAGCAAAAATCCACTCCCATCTCCAGAGCGCATCCAAGCAATAGCCGACGAAATTCATGTGCATAAATTCGGCGGTAGCAGCTTGGCCGACCCCTATTGCTATCGTCGGGTCGCTCGCATTGTGACGGAGCATGCTGGAGTGAGTGACTTGGTGGTTGTTTCTGCTGCCGGGGACACCACGAATCGAATTATTGCGATTGCCGAAGCCAAGGCGAATCAGCCGGAGTATGCCGCAACATTGTTTGCGTCACTTAAGCGTTACCAGCAAGGCTTAATCGAAGAGTTGTTGTCAGGTCGTTTACTCGACCAGGTTCTTGCTCAATCTGAAGCCGATTTTGAACGTTGGCAACGATGGCTCATTGATCAAGAAACAATCGAGCGGGCCGAGTTGTGCTCATATGGTGAATTATGGTCTGCGCGTTTGCTGGCCGCGCTATTACAAAAGCAAGGCACTCGGGCAGATTACATTGACGCCCGTACCTTCTTAACTGCCGACGATGCCGCCGAACCGGTGATTGCCGTGGCTGCATCACGTGAGCGCTTACTTGCGCGTTTGGGTCCGTATCCGGGCACTCGTTTTATTGTGACTGGCTTTATTTGTGCCGAAAACGAAACTGGCCGCACACTATTACTTGGTCGCAATGGCTCCGACTATTCCGCAACTCTGATTGGTAGCCTAATTGATAGTCGCCAAGTGACCATTTGGAAAGACGTCGCTGGGGTTTATTCAGCCGATCCGCGTAAAGTAGAGCGGGTTGTCAGCCTTGCCACGCTCGATTGGAGCGAGGCGGAGGAGCTCGCTCGTTTAGGCAGTCCGGTTTTACACCCGCGTACATTCCAGCCAGTGAATCGCCAACGGATGATTATTAGCGTCCGTTCGAGTTTGAAAGTTGAAAACCAACAAACGCGTATTGGCCAATACGATTACACAGAAGCGCAAGGTAAGGTCCTCACGTCCTTGTCCGACGTTGTTCTGTTCAGTATTGGCCTGCAACACCATGACGTGATTACGCGTTTTGAAGGGACTCAACTTGAGCCGCTCGTGAGCTGGATTGAAGAAGAGAGTGGTGAGAAATTTTATGCTTTCCACCAAAACCATCTCGATTACGTGCGTGGTTGGTTAGCCACGCAAGACGCCGAGCATGTTGTGCATGAAGTCAGTGGCTACAGTATGGTCGCTCTCGTCGGCGCGCGAATTCAGGAAAGTAAACAATTTGCTGTGCTGCGTCGCGAGGCTGGCGAACAACAGTTACGCAAATTCTTGGTTTCCAACCAAAAGACATCGGCCGTGGCGATTTTAGGGCAGCGCCTCGATAACGGACTACTCAATCGCCTGCATAGTCAATTATTCAACTTCCGTCGCAGTGTCGGTATTTTAGTGCTAGGGCGTGGGAATATCGGTAGCGAATGGCTTGAGATGTTCCGGCAACAGCGTGAACGGCTCACGGAGAATGTGGATGTCCGTATTCTCGGTATCGCTAATTCGTCACGTCTTTGGCTCGATTATAGCGGAGCCGATTTGCAGGACTGGCAAGATCATTTTGAGCGATTAGCGCGCCCATACGTGCTCACGGAGTTGCTCCGTGAGCTACCAAATGCGCCCGTTGATGAGCTGATTCTGCTTGATTTAACCGATTCCGCATCCATTGCACGCCTGTACCCAAGCTTCTTTGCAACCGGCATGCATATTATTAGTGCGAACAAACGTGCTGGGTCTGCCGAAGAAGCCCTCTATCGAGAGATTCGCACGATTCAACATGAATATAAGCGTGAATGGCTCTACAACACCACAGTCGGTGCTGGTTTGCCACTCAACTATGCTATTAATGATTTAATGCGTTCAGGCGATCGAATTCGCAGTATTTCCGGTATTTTCTCCGGCACCATGAGTTGGTTGTTTGAGAATTTCGACGGCGAAGTGAAGTTTAGTGACTTAGTGCGTCAAGCCAAGACCGAAGGCTTTACCGAGCCAGATCCCCGGGAAGATTTATCGTGCCACGATATTGTTCGGAAACTCTTAATTGTCGCGCGCGATATCGGTGCAACCTTAGACTGGGACGACGTCGAAATTCATGGTTTAGTGCCTGAACATTTGCGCGACGTGTCGCTGGAAGAGTTTATGCAGCGACTCGACGAGCTCGATGCCCCAATGCAGAAGCTGTGGATTGAAGCGCAGCAAGAACGCAAAGTTCCGCGTTTGATGGCGAGTTTTGCGGTCGAAGAAGGGCGCAGTCACGCGCGTGTCGGCATCGAATATATCTCAGTGGAAGACATGCTCACCAATCTTATCCCTGGTGAGAATATCTTCGTGATTTACAGTGATTGGTATAAAGATATGCCACTGGTCATTAGCGGCCCTGGCGCCGGACGTAAAGTCACCGCAGGTGGCGTGCAATCGGACCTCCACCAGCTGTTGGCTCGACTTGCCGTGCAGCCAGAAATTTAAATCTACCAAACATTTAAATGAGACAGGAGGGCTATCGAAATAGCCCTTCTTCGTCTTCGAAGACTTGTCGACCGCGTCCATTCTGTTCAGCAAATTCTGTCGGCTCAGTGCCGCGAATAAAATACTCAAACATACTGGTGTGATCGGTGCGATTGGTCAAGCGCCCAGTCGGTTGGTCTATACGCACAGAAACCATGTTACTTGGCAATTCAAATGGATTGCTTTCCACGTGCTGCAAGGCTGTTTCCATAAATAAAATCCAAGCTGGGAGTGCCGTGGTTCCACCCGCTTCTGAACCGACAATCGGTTGCCGTTGGCGACCTAAATTTGGGTTGAGACTTGAGCGACCTAAGGCGAACTCAAGGTTATCAAAACCAACCCAAGTAACTGCCGAAATACCCGAGGTGTAGCCTGCAAACCAAGCGTCACGCACATCGTTAGTGGTTCCGGTTTTACCTGCCACATTCCGATTTCGTAAACTCTGAGCACGCCAGCCGGTGCCATTCCAACCTGTGTTATGGGCCCAACTACCGCCGCCCCAAACCGCTGAGTTTAATGCTTCGGTCACCAAGTAGGCTACTTGTTCGGGAATCACTTGCGGAGCAGGTCGATAGGCTCGATCTGGTACTGCGTCCTCACCATGCTGCTCACGATACGCCTCAAGCTTGCACTCAACACATGCATAGCGCGGCTCGGCTTGGAATACGATGTTGCCATCCGCATCTTCAATACGTTCAATAAAGTAAGGGTCGACAAGGTAACCGCCGTTAGCAAAGACTGCGAACGCCCGGGCCATTTCCATCGGCGTAAATGACGCCGAGCCCAATGACAGCGACTCATTGCGTGGGATCTCGTCGTTCATGAAACCAAAATTCGCCAAGTAATCCGCTGTTTCATTCACGCCAAGCTCGCGAATGAGTCGCACCGACACCACGTTTTTCGAGCGTGCGAGCGCCTCGCGCAAACGAATTGGGCCGTCATAGACATCCGGCGAGTTACGGGGCCGCCAAGCTGAGCCTGCGCCCGGGTTCCACTGCGTAATCGGCGCATCATTCACGAGCGTCGATAAGGTAAAGTTACGCTCCAGTGCATGGGCATAAATAAAAGGTTTAATGGTTGAACCGACTTGCCGCTTCGCTTGCGTTGCACGGTTAAACTGGTTCAAGTTAAAGCTATAACCACCCACGACTGCTTCGATAGCACCATCTTGTGGACTCAACGCGACTATAGCGGAACCAGGTCCCGGAATTTGTGCAAGTCGCCAACTGTTTTCGAACGGCCGCAAGAGAATGTGATCACCCACCCGCAGAATCTCACCAGCGGTTTGTGGTGCTCGACCTTGGCGTTCAGCGTCGATGTAGGCACGCGCCCAATCGAGTTGCTCCCAAGGCACTGTGACCGTTTCACCCACGCGCGTGATGACATCGATTGATTTCTCGTGCACTGCAAGCACGACGGCTGGCTGCAATTGCGCGATGCGCGGTTGGCGATTTAAATAAGAGACTATTTCCGCTTGTGGCCATGCTTGTCCGCGATGACGACGGATAATTTCTAAGGTTTCATCGTCAGCCGGATGCTGTGCGCCAAAGGTTTCGATGTTCGAGAGCCGTTGCAAGTCCATTCCCCACAACCGTCGTTCAGGCCCACGATAGCCATGGCGTTCGTCGTAGGCATGAAGATTTTCACGCAGTGCACGTTGGGCGGCCAGCTGCTGTTCAGAATGCACGGTCGTGAAAACTCGATAACCACCGTTATAGGCTTCGTCGACTCCAAATCGTTCT
>JAMCRH010000046.1:0-1751 GCA_023380515.1 Gammaproteobacteria bacterium
TTTTTAGGGGTTAGGCCTCCACATATCCCATATTGCGACCTGAGAAAACTCAAGCACCCCGCAATGATGTGTCGATATGTGTGTGTTATTTAAGTTTAAGTTTACTTATCTAGGAACCTAATAAATTGTTATAAAACAACATGCTAGGAGCTCTTGACGTTATTCAATCGGGCTTTACTGAGCTTGCAAGGTGCAAAGCCTAGTAGAGCAAAACTAAAAGTACAGCGATAAGCGGCGCGAATTATGCCATAAATCACGCTGTAAAGGCAAGGCAAAACAGCCGTTTAATGTGCGCGGTTCTACAACTCTCAAAGTGCCTCGAGTTACCCCCTCCGTTTTCTCAAATAAACCTATGAATACCATTATTTCAAGCACTTACCACAACAGGTTAGTTTCTGTTAAACTAGGCGCTTATTTGACGTCGTCAGCTTGCGCACCCTGCACGCGTGTTGGCGTAAAACTGCATTCAATCGTTTGGTGAATTTGCATGGCAATTAAGATAAAAACCCCTGAAGAAATTGAAAAAATGCGTGTCGCTGGCCAGCTTGCCGCGGACGTCCTCGACATGATCACGCCGCACGTAAAAGCCGGTATCACCACCGATGAGTTGAACACGATTTGTCACGACTACATCCTTGCCCACGACGCTTATCCAGCACCGCTGAATTATCATGGCTTTCCAAAGTCAATTTGTACCTCGGTGAACCACTGTGTCTGTCACGGAATTCCAAATGACAAGCCATTGAAAGACGGTGATATTATCAATATCGACGTGACGGTATTAAAAGATGGTTATCACGGTGATACCAGTAAGATGTTCATTGTTGGCGAGGGGTCTATTCTCGCCAAACGTCTTGTTTCAGTGACCCAAGAAGCGCTCTATCGCGCCATAAAAATGGTCAAGCCTGGCGTGCGACTCGGTGACATTGGTGCAGAAATTCAACAATATGGCGAAAGTTTCGGCTATTCGATTGTTCGTGAGTTCTGTGGCCATGGTATCGGTGACGAATTCCATGAAGAGCCTCAAGTCCTCCATTACGGCCGTAAAGGCACCGGTGATACCTTGCAGGCGGGCATGTGTTTAACCATAGAGCCAATGATCAACGCCGGTAAACGTCACACCAAAATTCTGGGCGATGGCTGGACTGTGCTCACCAAAGACCGCAGTTTGAGTGCCCAATGGGAACACACGCTACTCGTCACTGACGACGGTGTCGAAGTATTAACGTTGCGCAGCGACGAACAGTTGCCGCGCGTCATTCGTCATTCGTGATTCGCCATTCATGACCTTCACGCCGGTTTGGCCGGAAGCAATCACAGCAACTGCTGCTTGGCGGCAGCAGTTGCTCGACTTTAACCAATGGTCCAAAGAACAGTTTTTACACGCAGACATTGAAACCCTCGTCAGCGCTCGTGCCGAATTCTTTGACCAACTGCTCCGTGCGTTATGGGAACGCTGTGAATTTAACCCCGCAACCACAGCACTACTCGCTGTTGGCGGTTATGGTCGCGGCACCTTGCACCCTGAGTCCGACATCGACCTGCTATTTTTGATTGCCGAGGAATTACCCGCAGACGATCAGCAGCGAATTAGCCAGTTTATTACCCTGTTGTGGGATTTACGCGTTCAAGTCGGCCACGCGGTGCGGACTATCGACGATTGTTTTACCCACGCAGCTAAAGACATCACCATCGCCACTAGCCTTATTGAACACCGCTTGCTAGCTGGCAGTGAGCCGCTCACCCAACGC
>JAMCRH010000046.1:1761-6620 GCA_023380515.1 Gammaproteobacteria bacterium
TTTTACCAAGCAAAAAAAAACCGAACAAGTTGAGCGGCACAAGCAATATCACGGGACCGCCTATAATCTCGAACCGAATATTAAAGCCTCACCCGGTGGGTTACGCGACATACAAACTATTAGTTGGATTGCCAAGCAGCATTTTAATACCCGCAATGACGAGAGTTTAGTCGAGTATAATTTCATCACTGCAGAGGAATTTGTCGAGTTAAAGGAATGCACTGAGTTTCTCTGGCGTGTGCGTTTTGCCTTGCATCTTGTCGCCGGCAAAAGTGAAGACCGCTTGTTGTTTGATTTTCAGCCAGATGTGGCACAAATGCTTGGCTATGCTCACAACCCGCAAGGCGAAAATTATTCCGCCAAGCAAGCCGTTGAACGCATGATGAAGGACTTTTTTAAAGTCGTTCTCCGCGTCAGTGAGCTTAATCGGATGTTGCTGCAATTTTTCGAACAAGCCATTCTGGGCCCGATGACACTGGCGCAGCCAACGCCGTTGAACGATCATTTTGCTTATTTACCCATAGAGCTCCCGACACCACAATCAAGCGCAGCTGACACCAACCTGACTGCATGCAACTGGCAAATTATGGCACGCCACGACGACGCCTTTGTGCAGCCTGAGCGTATTCTTCAGTTCTTTTTGTTAATAGCTGAACATCCACAAATTACCAGCGTGCACTCCCACAGTATTCGCTTACTGCGCAATGCTCGACGGGAACTCGACGCCTATCTTGTTGAGTTTCCAGCGTGCCGCGAGCTATTTATTCAGTTTGTTTGTCACCCGCGTAGCTTCGACCTTGCGTTTGAGCTCATGCACCGCTATGGAATTATGGCGCGCTATTTGCCTGCATGGGATCAAATTGTCGGGCAAATGCAATTCGACCTCTTCCATGCTTACACCGTCGACGAACATACGTTCCGTTTGGTACGAAATATATATCGTTTACGCCATCAAGACCGCGATGAGTTTCCGCTCGCAAGTCAATTAATCGATAACATGGAACACCCGGAGTGGCTGTTCTTAGCCGGGATCTTTCATGACATTGCTAAGGGACGTGGTGGTGATCATTCGCAACTGGGCGCTGAAGATGTCCGTGTTTTTGCGCGGCAGCATGCCCTTGAGGAGCATGCCAGCGATTTAATTGCCTGGCTCGTCGAACAACACCTATTGATGTCAGTCACTGCACAAAAACGCGATATTTATGATCCCGACGTCATTGCCACCTTCGCCAAAGCCTGTGGCAGCCAAGAACGTTTGGATTATTTATACTGTTTAACCGTTGCTGATATTCGTGCGACGAACTCGAACTTGTGGAATAACTGGAAAGCAACCTTGCTGGAGGAACTCTATCGAGCCACCTCTGAGCTGCTGCAACAGAAAGACAAGAATACGTTTGATGTCCGTCAGCGGGTACAAAACAACCGACAGCTTGCGATGGGCCTGCTTCTCAGCGCTGGCTTTGATGTGGCTCCGATTAATCAGCTCTGGAGTCGTTTTACCGCAGACTATTTCTTCCGCCATACGCCAGAGCAGATCGCGTGGCATTCACAAAACATTCTCGACACCCAAGAGCATCAGTTACCTCTGATCCTCATTGGTGATGAAAACAACACAGGTACCACCGAGCTCTTTATTTATCACCACGAAGAAAGCCATTTATTTGCCAAAGTTGCCGCTGTACTCGACAGCGAACAATTGAGTATTCACGACGCACAAATTTTGAATACCCGTGATGGTTATGTCATGGACACCTTTGTCGTCTTACAACGCGATGGTAATCCGCTCAGCGAGCCGCGCCACATTGAAGAATTACATCAGCATTTGCATGACGTATTACGCAAGCGGCGCAAAGTACCGAGCAGTCAACGGGCGATTTCCCGACGGCTACGCAACTTTAACGTCCGTACGAAAGTGAAGTTTATAAACTTAAAAAACGCGCGACGCACAACTTTTGAGTTAACCGCACTAGATAGGCCTGGCCTTATTGCCCGAATTGCACATGTGTTTCAAACCCTCGATATCAACTTAGTGGCTGCAAAAATCACCACCGTTGGTGAACAGGCGGAGGATTTGTTCATTGTTGCGTCGAATCAACAACAAGCATTGACAGAATCCGAGCGCGACGCGCTAAAAAAAGCTATGATTAGCGCCCTCGAACAGAATTGATGAATAGAAATTGGAAGGTACGTCATGAGTGCATTACAAAACACCATTGAACAAGCATTTGAAAATCGCCAAGAGTTTAGCCCAACTAGCGCGCCTGCTGAAGTTCGCGACGCTGTCGCCGAAGTATTGGCTGGCCTTGATAACGGCAGTTTACGGGTTGCCGAAAAACTAAATGGTGAATGGGTTGTGCATGAATGGGTCAAGAAAGCAGTACTGCTTTCGTTCCGTTTGAACGACAACGTATTAATGGCCGGCGGCGAAACCAACTTCTACGACAAAGTACCAAGCAAATACGCGGACTATAGTGCTGCTGACTTTGCCGCGGACGGTGTTCGTATTGTCCCACCGGCGATGGTTCGTCGTGGTGCTTTTGTCGGCAAGAACGTGGTGGTCATGCCATCGTACGTCAACATCGGTGCATACGTGGACAGCGGCACCATGGTCGACACTTGGGCAACCGTTGGTTCATGTGCGCAAATTGGTAAGAACGTCCACCTATCCGGCGGCGTTGGTATCGGCGGCGTACTGGAGCCACTCCAAGCGAACCCTACCATCATTGAAGACAATTGCTTTATTGGCGCCCGTTCAGAAATCGTCGAAGGTGTCATTGTCGAAGAAGGCGCAGTGATTTCAATGGGTGTTTACATTGGTCAGAGTACACGCATTTTCGATCGCGAAACTGGCGAAATCCATTACGGCCGGGTCCCTGCGGGTTCTGTGGTTGTATCCGGCTCACTGCCGTCGAAGGACGGGACTCACTCGCTCTATGCAGCCGTCATTGTGAAAAAAGTCGACGCCAAAACGCGTGCAAAGGTTGGGATTAACGAGTTATTACGTGGCGCTGAATAAGTCACGATATTAGCCGTTTTAACCCTCTTATAAATAAGAACGCCAGCCTACTTGAATTGAGTACGCTGGCGTTTTTTCTTTGCTGTTTAAGGCTGCTTAGGTCTAACCAGTCCTAACGCCGAAATGGCCGATAAAAACATTCAGGAACCGGAATTTCAACATGCATCATCTCGCCGCTCACAGGATGCGGAAAACTGAGTTGCGTGGCTGCTAACAATAAACGATGAATATCGAAATGCTGGCGGAAGAACTTATTATGACGACCATCACCATGGTTCGTGTCGCCAATAATCGGATGACGAATGTGGGCCATATGCCGCCGCAGTTGGTGCTTACGCCCTGTTTTAGGCGATAACTGAACCATAGAGTAGCGCGACGTTGCATGCTTCTTACTCACAGCAACTGGCAATTCGACTTGGTCTAAGCACAAATAATCTGTCACCGCGTCTTGCGCGGCTTTGTTTTGATCGGCCATGGCGTCAGCAATTGCATCCAGCTCTTCTTTCAGGGCATAGTCGATGCGACCGAAATCGTGCACATAACCACGCACCACCGCATGGTAGATCTTTTGCACCTGACTGCTTGCAAATAATTCCCCCATGCGTGTCGCAACCTCGGCGCTTAAAGCAAAGATCATGAGGCCAGACGTCGGCCGATCAAGCCGATGCACCGGGAACACGTGCTGGCCAATTTGGTCTCGTAACAACTGCATGGCAAACCACTTCTCTCGACGCGCTAGCGCGGTACGGTGCACTAACAAACCTGCAGGTTTATTTATCACCACGAGATCTTGGTCTTGGTAAATAATCTGCAGCTCTGGGCGCAGGTTGCTGTCACACGGGTCCACCCAGTCAGAGAGTGTTGCGTTAGTGTCGAGCATGATGGCCGTCCAACAATTCGTCGAGAGCTTTGAGCTGCAGGATAATTTGGCGATGTTCGCGGAGTTGGCCACGCCATACCTCAACCGCCATCGGGCTAATCGCGATGGCATTCGGTAATGCCGCACGTTGGTCAATAAGGTTGTTTAAGGTTGGAATCAGAATAAACTGCAACCACTGATGAAAATCAAGCGTATCACTGGCAAATGGCGCGCTGCTTTGCAGTGCTTGCACACTGGGCGGTTTGGCTTGCCATAATTTTGCCGCTTTTAGTTCTGCTTCAAGCTGTTCGAGAATATCGAGTGTTTGTGCTGCGATGCTTACGCGTTTTGTCATTGCTTTGATTGTACCTGCTAACATGGAAAGGTATGATAACAACAGAATACCTAAAGGTCATACTATAACGGAAAAGCATGCAGTCTATCGATACCCTCAGTGATTTTCTCACGGTTGCCGGCTCGGGTCACTCAGCCACCACCGCTTATTGCATTTACGATTTGAGTCGCCGTGTACAAAGGCTCGACAATCATGAGTTTGCACGCATTGAACGCGGTGAAGCGCCCTTTCCAACGCCTCGCCAACAACATGCCTTTCTAGGTGTGGTGTTTTGGAGCACCACCAAAGCAAACGACCCGTATATCTGGTTTATAAAGCTGCCGCTCGACGAACGTGGACTCTTTCAACATGCCGCACGACAACACTTTCTCAGTATTATTGTGGCCGCGTTAGACACGCCAGAACAACCGTTAAGCCCGGAAGAACAAGATAAAATTTTGGCGCAAAACCCGTATATTTTCACCCCTGACGAGCCTCGTCGGGCTGCATTTCATGCCCTTGTTAGCGCCGAATTAAATCACCCACCATCGATTTATTACGAAGATGCGCAGGCGTGGCTCGCGCGTGCACCAACCGCTCAAAACCAAACCGAACCTGAAAGCGCTGAAAGTTGGCAGAACTTAGGCATT
>JAMCRH010000046.1:6630-7926 GCA_023380515.1 Gammaproteobacteria bacterium
TAGGCATTCAAGGAATTCATGATGTCTGTACGCGCGATTTAAACAACAGCCAAATTCAGCACAACCTCATGGCTTGTTTTAGCAGCTGGCCAACGCCGCTGCAGCAAGCACTGGTCGAAGCCATCGAGCATCAGGGTATTCCTGCTGCCTTGGCTCAACATTGGCGTAATGAGCTCAAACAAGCGGTGCAAGACCAGCCCTACGCAACCGATTATGTGTTAACTCGTCTACGTCTACTGGCGTCCCATGCCGCAGAGCCTGCCAGTCAAAACGTGGTAAAACAATTACTGGCTCGCTTGCCAAGTCAACAACCCGACCGCCAAGATATTTTGCTTGCGATCGGTGCCCGGTGCTGGCCTGCATTAGCCACACCAGAAAACTGTGCCGCTTTTCTAACGGCGGCAGCCGCCGAGTCATACGAGGTCTTTGTGACCATATTCCGTGATCTCGTCATGCTCCCGGCGCTACGCGGCTTTGTGCTGAACCTTTTTCGCCAGCCTGACCTCGCACCCGAATTGCAGCAGGCGCTTACGAAACTGGCCCAACGTACTCGGAGCAGCTCATGAGCGCCAATTTAATTGATGTCCTTGTGCTGCTTGGCCTGTTCCTATTGGGCTATTTGTTTTGGCAATGGCGTTTACAAGAAGAGCATGCGCGCCGCCATGCAGAACAAATTTGTGCAAAGAATAAAGTACAGTTTCTTGATATCGCACGCACAACTGGAAAGTTTGCCTTCAAACCGAAATTGGGCTGGCAGGCAAAATTCACCTTTGGCTTTAGCAGTGACAGTAAATCGCGTTACGAAGGCACTATTACGTTAATTAATTTGTACTTACAAAACTCGCAACTACCGCCGTTTCGGTTTCACGCTAACCCCCACGACGACGATGTCGATGCCGATTTCAACGAGAGCCGAGAAGCTGTCACACCAGCGCCACAGGCTGCTCCGACACCAATGCGGGCGGCGGTAAGCGCAAGCACACCAGTTAATGCGAATAACCCTGAGCAAGTGGCTTACCGCGTGCGTTATGGCGACCCGCAGCCGTCCGTGCGCAGTCGTTCAACGGCACACCACATTCCTGCGGCAACCCACAGCAGTCGTCCCGACGACGACTTACCACCAGTCATTGACGCCGTCTTCCCGAGCGACTTTCCTCTTCAATAACAAGGCCGCGGTTGTGTTTAAGAAACCGCGGTCACGACTCCAAGAAACCGCGGTGCAAGGTCTGTAAAATATCGCTGGCGTCGTCTTCTCGAACCAAAAAGCACAAGTTATTCGGGCTTGCACCTTGGCTG
>JAMCRH010000047.1:0-1408 GCA_023380515.1 Gammaproteobacteria bacterium
CACAGAGGACTTCCACCTCCAAGTCATCCTGCCAGCACCACCTGCACAGGAACAGCGCCCGTCAAGGCGCTACGCGCCATGCCTGGCGCACCAAAAAAAAAAACGGTCCCGAAGGACCGTTTTCTATACGCGTTAACGCTACGGATTAAATTTCAGTAGCACGCTCTAGAACGTCAACTAACGCCCAAGACTTCGTTTTAGATACCGGGCGAGTTTCCCGGATTGACACTAAATCGCCTTCATGAGCAGTGTTGTTTTCGTCATGTGCGTGAACTTTAGTAGTCCGCTTAATGTACTTGCCGTACAACGGGTGTTTTACCCGACGTTCGATAGCGACAACGATAGACTTGTCCATCTTGTTGCTCACTACACGACCTTGCAAAGTACGAATAGATTTAGCTTCAGTCATTACGCACCTGCCTTCTCGTTAAGCACTGTTTTAACACGTGCGATATCACGGCGCACTTGTCGTAACAGATGAGTCTGATTCATTTGGCCGGTTGCAGCTTGCATGCGCAAATTAAATTGCTCGCGCAACAAACCAAGCAGCTCCTGATTCAGCTCTTCAACGCTTTTTGCTTTCAGTTCGCTTGCTTTCATTACATCACCGTCCGAGTAACAAAGGTTGTTTTGAATGGCAGTTTAGCAGCCGCTAGGCGGAATGCTTCACGTGCCAGCTCTTCAGAAACGCCGTCGATCTCGTATAAAACGCGACCTGGCTGAATCAGAGCAACCCAGTATTCCACGTTACCTTTACCTTTACCCATCCGCACTTCAAGAGGCTTCTTGGTAATTGGCTTGTCAGGGAATACACGAATCCAAATTTTACCTTGACGCTTAACAGCACGTGTCATCGCACGACGGGCAGCTTCGATCTGACGAGCAGTCATACGACCGCGCTCAGTAGCCTTTAGGGCATAAGTACCGAAGCTAACTTTGTTACCCGATTGCGCCAAGCCGCGGTTACGGCCTGTGTGTACCTTACGGAATTTTGTACGCTTAGGTTGTAACATAATGCTTCTCCTTACTTACGACCTTTGCCGCGCTTGTTAGCCGCTGGCTTTTCTTCAGCTGGAGTTACTGGCATGCCGCCAAGAACTTCGCCACGGAAAACCCAAACTTTTACGCCAATGATACCGTAAGTGGTGCCAGCTTCTGCCGTTGCGTAATCGATGTCGGCACGTAAAGTGTGCAATGGCACACGGCCTTCACGATACCACTCAGTACGTGCGATTTCTGCACCACCAAGACGACCGCTAACTTCAACTTTGATACCTTTAGCGCCTAAACGCATTGCGTTTTGAACTGCGCGCTTCATAGCACGACGGAACATAACACGACGCTCAAGCTGACCCGCGATGTTTTCAGCAACTAGCTGAGCATCAAGCTCAGGCTTGCGCACTTCAGA
>JAMCRH010000047.1:1418-5623 GCA_023380515.1 Gammaproteobacteria bacterium
CTTCGCCTTTTTTACCGATGACCACACCAGGACGTGCAGTGTGAATAGTCACACGAACACTCTTAGCAGGACGCTCGATAACGATACGTGAAACTGATGCACCTTTCAGAGCTTCTTTCAGGAACACACGTACCTGATGATCACTGTGAAGGTTATCAGCAAAATCCTTGGACTCCGCGAACCAGGTAGCATTATATGGCTTGGTGATACCTAGGCGAATACCATTAGGATGTACTTTCTGACCCATAACTAATCTCCTAGCTATCCGATACAACCACAGTAATGTGGCTGGTGCGCTTCAAGATACGATCCGCACGACCTTTCGCACGAGGCTTGATCCGCTTCATCGTTGGACCTTCGTCGATCATGATGGCTGAAACTTTCAACTCATCAATGTCGGCACCTTCGTTGTGCTCAGCATTTGCAATTGCAGACTCAAGAACTTTCTTGATTAAGCTAGCAGCTTTCTTTGGGCTATAAGCCAAAGTATCAAGCGCTTTTGCAACTGACTGGCCACGAATCTGATCAGCAACCAGACGACCCTTCTGCGGAGAAAGGCGGGCAAATTTATGTTTAGCAATAGCTTCCATTGTATTCACCTCTTACCGTTTCTTAGCTTTCTTATCTGCAGCATGGCCGCGATAAGTGCGAGTCGGAGCGAATTCGCCAAGCTTGTGACCGATCATTTCGTCAGAAACGAAAACCGGTACGTGCTGACGACCGTTGTGTACAGCGATGGTCAAACCAATCATATCTGGAATGATCATTGAACGACGGGACCAAGTCTTAATTGGTTTCTTGTCCCCGCTTTCCATCGCCTTCTCCACCTTCTTAAGTAGGTGAAGGTCAATAAATGGACCTTTTTTAAGAGAACGTGGCATTTTAAAACCCCTTGCCTATTACTTAGTGCGACGACGCACGATGTACTTGCTAGTACGCTTGTTCTTACGAGTCTTATAACCTTTCGTAGGAACACCCCATGGAGTAACCGGATGACGGCCTCCAGAAGTCCGGCCTTCACCACCACCGTGTGGGTGATCAACCGGGTTCATTGCAACACCACGAACGGTAGGACGAACACCGCGCCAGCGTGTAGCACCCGCTTTACCGAGTTGCTTCAGCATGTGCTCAGCGTTACCTACTTCACCGATAGTTGCACGGCAATCAGCAAGGATTTTCCGTACTTCACCAGAGCGTAGACGTACAGTTACGTACATACCTTCACGAGCAAGAAGCTGTACTGATGCGCCTGCTGAACGAGCCAGCTGAGCGCCTTTGCCAGGCTTCATTTCGATCGCGTGGATAACAGCACCCACTGGGATGTTGCGCAGTGGTAAGGTGTTACCTGCTTTGATAGGCGCATCTGAACCAGATACGATCTTATCGCCAGCAGTTAGGCCCTTAGGAGCCAAAATGTAACGACGCTCACCGTCAGCGTACAATACTAAAGCGATGTTAGCTGACCGGTTAGGATCATACTCAATACGCTCTACAGTTGCTGGAATACCATCTTTGTTACGTTTGAAATCAACCAAACGATAGTGATGCTTGTGGCCACCACCAATGTGACGGACGGTAATCCGGCCATTATTGTTACGACCACCTTTCTTGCTGTTTTTTTCCAGCAAAGGGGCGTATGGCTTGCCTTTGTACAGGTCCTGACCAACGACTTTTACGACGTGGCGACGACCCGGGGACGTAGGCTTCTGTTTAACAACAGCCATCTTCAATATCCTCCTGTTTACTCAGCGCCGCCGACGAAATCGATGTCAGCACCTTGGCCCAGGGTCACGTAAGCTTTTTTCCAATCGCTACGCTTACCTTGGCGCATTCCGAAACGCTTGGTTTTACCCTTAACGTTCAGTGTGCGTACACCAGTGACTTCGACTTCAAACAGTTTCTCTACCGCAGCTTTGATTTCTGATTTAGTCGCGTCTTTTGCTACTTTGAATACAACAGTGTTGTTTTCTTCAGCAGAGACTGTCGCTTTTTCAGAAACGTGAGGCGCCAGAATGACTTTCAGCAAACGTTCTTCACGCATCATGACAATGTCTCCTCAAGCTGCTTAACTGCGTCCGCAGTGAACAGAACTTTATCGAATGCGATTAAGCTAACCGGATCGATACCCTGAACGTCACGAACATCAACTTTATGCAGGTTGCGTGAAGCTAGGAATAAATTCTCGTCCAGATCTTTAGTAATGATCAGAACGTCGTTTAATTCCATTTCTTTCAACTTAGCAACCAACTGCTTGGTTTTTGGTGAATCAATACCAAAATTTTCTACAACAAGTAAACGATCTTGGCGTACTAGCTCAGAAAGAATGCTTTTCAGAGCGCCACGATACATTTTCTTGTTAACCTTCTGGCTATGGTTCTGTGGTTTTGCAGCGAAAGTTACGCCACCAGAACGCCAGATTGGGCTACGAATTGTACCTGCACGAGCACGGCCAGTACCTTTTTGACGCCATGGCTTTTTGCCACCGCCAGATACTTCAGAACGTGTCTTCTGTGCTTTACTACCTTGACGTGAGCCAGCTGCATAGGCTACTACAACCTGATGCACCAAAGCTTCGTTGTATTCACGTCCAAAGGTAGCTTCGGAAACTTCAAGAGCGCCTTTCGCGTCTTTTAATGCTAATTCCATCACTAATCTCCTCAGACGTTACGCTTTGACCGCTGGCTTCACGATGACATCGCCACCAGAAGCTCCAGGGACTGCACCCTTAACCAGGATCAAGTTGCGCTCAGCGTCAACACGGACGACTTCCAGGGACTGAACAGTTACCTGTTTGTTACCCATTTGGCCGGCCATTTTCTTACCTTTAAATACTTTACCAGGTGACTGGTTTTGACCAATTGAACCCGGAGCACGATGCGATAACGAGTTACCGTGTGTAGCGTCCTGAGTTGCAAAGTTCCAGCGTTTAACGGTACCGGCGAAGCCTTTACCTTTAGAAACACCAGTAACGTCAACTAGTTTAGTATCCGCGAGAATTTCCACGGTGAGCTCAGATCCAACCGCAAAGTCCGCGCCTTCTTCAGCGTTCAGGCGGAACTCCCACAAACCACGACCAGCTTCTACGCCAGCTTTGGCGAAGTGACCAGCTTCAGGCTTGGTGACTCGGTTGGCCTTTTTGCTACCAGTGGTCACCTGAAGTGCACGGTATCCGTCAGTCTCAAGATCTTTCACTTGAGTCACACGGTTTGCCAGCACTTCGATCACAGTCACAGGAACAGATGCGCCATCTTCTTGGAAGATGCGGGTCATTCCTACTTTCCGACCGACTAGACCAATAGCCATTGTTAAAACCTCTTATCCAGAATCTTGTTGCTCACTTAGCCCAGGCTGATCTGTACATCAACGCCAGCAGCCAAGTCCAAACGCATCAGAGCGTCAACAGTTTTATCTGTTGGCTCGATGATATCGATAAGACGCTTGTGGGTGCGGATCTCGTACTGATCACGGGCGTCTTTGTTTACGTGCGGAGAGATCAGCACGGTGAAACGTTCTTTGCGCGTAGGCAGTGGAATAGGACCACGAACCTGTGCACCGGTACGCTTCGCTGTATCTACGATTTCCGCCGTAGACTGGTCGATCAGGCGGTGATCGAAAGCTTTCAAGCGAATCCGAATTCTTTGACCAGACATAAATCAAAGCCTCATATAAAGAGCATTTAAAAAAGAGCATAAAAAAACTCGCACCTTCCCCGCATTCCTGCCGGAAGATGAAGCCTTTTAAACCACCATTCGACCCCCAATCGGGGCCGCTGTTGCAGTGCTGTGAAACCATTGAGACTACAAGTAGCTCATAACCACAGCGCTGAAATCTTACATACGCCTAAATAGACGTGGGCGAGATTATACAGAGACGCACACCAAAGTCAAATAATTTGGTGCTTTAATCACCTTGTATTCAGGAACTCAATTGGGTTAACCGCGAGCAGAGCGGAAAAACATCAAATAAACCAGTCGACCATTTTCCATCGTCGTGCCAAACGATTCTCCCGCTGTGTGCCACAACCATGGGCGCAGCAGGATTAAGCGGTTGAAACGCATCGGCACGCGCATTGTCATTTCCCATTTGCTATCGTCCACTGAATCACGATTCAACAGGTCGGCCACCCACTCTTTTGCCGAAGCCGCGCCAAAGCGCTGCATTGCCTCTTGGTCATTGTACGGGGCTCGTTCAGTGTCCGTTTCTTT
>JAMCRH010000048.1:0-750 GCA_023380515.1 Gammaproteobacteria bacterium
GCCTTCCTCGGTCATGCCGGTGAGCGGAATGTTGGCCAGGATGATGCCCAACCCGATGGGCAGGAGCAGGACGGGCTCGGCTTCCTTGGCGATGGCCAGGTAGATGAAGCCGCAGCCGATAAGATCAATCTTTTGGAACAGTGGGTAGAAGAGGATGATCTTGAAACCGATTACCTGGAAGAACAAGAACTGGAGCAAAGTGCAGGCGCTGAAATAGCCAATCAGGGCTATCTTCCCGCACTGCAGCAGGAACTGAAAACAACCGAGCAAAAGTCCCAGGCTATTCGCGAAGAAATAAATGAGCTAAACGGTATCATCACGCTGGCCCAGGGCCTACAAACTGACACCAAAGCCAAATCATTGCTCACAGCGCTGCAGTTGGGTTTTGCCAATATGACTGAGCTGGGGGCTCCCCGCAAAGCCATTATTTTTACTGAGTCAAAGCGTACTCAGGGTTATCTTTACCAATTTTTGGCCGCCAATGGCTATGATGGCAAGCTGGCCATGTTCAGTGGGACTAATAACCACCCAGACACCACGGTCATTTATCAGCAATGGTTAGCAGATTATCAGGGCACAGATAGAGTAACCGGTTCTCCGCAGGTAGATCGACGCACTGCTCTAATTGATCATTTTCGTAAAGACGATGGCACCGGTGCTGACATCATGATCGCCACAGAAGCTGCTGCAAGGCGTTGAAGGCTAGTTCAATGTCATCTGGGTGGCGGCAGGTCTCGTAGATAGAGAGAA